>CALLVC010000170.1 GCA_938010785.1 uncultured Saprospiraceae bacterium | reverse complement strand
TAGGTTTCTATCCTTCGTAAAGTTCTGTTAAAATAACGACGAATTGAAAAGTAAAACTATCAATTCATTTATAAAAGACTTAAATTGCGCTAAATAAAATTCTCAATATGCAATTTTTTCAGACAATTAAATCATTCCTCCCTAAAAAGGCCTCCACTTTATTATTAGTAGCAGGTTTATTTTGCTTTAGTGCAGTAGGAACCTCTTGTGGCAGCAATAAAACAGGATGTCCAGTAAATGAAAGAGCCGCAGGTAAGACGAATAGAAAAGGAGAATTATCCAATAAAAAAGGTAAGTCGAATCTATTTCCAAAAAATGTCAGAAAGAAGATGCGGACGAAGTAGGGGTGATTAAATATCCTTCGCATCCACCGCTTGTTTCAACCCTTCACCCATTAGATTAAAGATTAGGACCGTCACAAAGATAGCCAATCCAGGAAAAATAGCCATCCACCAGTTAGCTTCAGCTCCTCTTGCATTTTTTAGTAAAGTGCCCCAAGTAACTTGTGTGCTACCATCTAATCCTATACCTAAGAAAGAGAGCGTCGCTTCGGCTATGATAGCACCGGCAACACCAAAAGCAACCAAAATCAAAACAGGCCCAATGGCATTTGGCAAAGCGTGTTTGAAAAGGATTCGCCAATCAGAAAAGCCCATTGCTCTAGCAGCTTGAATGTACGGCATGTTTCGAACCCGAAGTAATTCACCACGGAAAAATCTAGCAATCCCTGTCCAGCCAAAAAAGCCAATAATTAGAATGATTGGCCAAACTGTTTTCGTACTAAAAATAGCCGCAAAGACAATAATCAAGAGCAATTTAGGGATAGAATTAATCACTTCAACTAATCGCATGACTAGTAAATCTATTGGGATAGCTATTGTTTTTGATGAATTCAAGAATGTTTTTAGTCCCTTGACCAATAGATTGGCGAGTATAAAAATGCCTATAGTAATAGCGGTACTTTTTAAAAATTCTCCAGATGCTTCTTTTAAATATAATTGATAAGACCGACTAATAAAAGCGAAATGAATAGCTGCGAAAAAAGCTAAAATATTTAGAATAATGGTCAGAATAGAGGCTTTTAATCGCTCATCACCAAAATAACCTGCCAATCCCCCCATAAATAAACCAATAATAGTAGCAATCAGCATAGATAACAACCCTACTTTAAGTGCCACTCGAACCCCTTCGATTATACCTGCTGCTACATCTCTACCCAATTTATCTGTCCCAAACCAATGCCAAGGGCCATCTCCATTTTGAGGACCAAAAGGACTTTTGTAATGCACATTTTTTGTATCCATATACCCAGAGGAGTAGGGAATTATAGGATAAATGGCTTGGTCAAATTTCTGCTCATGCCAATAAGCCGTATTGAGATAAGGTCCCGTTTTTTCAGCTAAACCCAAATCAATCAAATATTTTTTGAAGATTGGGAAATGACCTTCACCATCAGTTTTGGTAAATATAGGAACGTCTCCTACAAGGAAGGGATTTAAGATAGCAATCCATAACAAAACCACAAATACCCGAAAAGACCACCTTGCACCTCGATTCTGTTTGAAACGACGCCAAATAAGTGACCAGTAGGATGGGGTAGTGGATTTTTGCAATGTTGTTTTGTTGCGAAAGGCAGAGAGCATAGGGGTAAAGGGAGAAGAATCTTTCAATTTAGGTCTTTCAGAATTGGGGCGAAAATTCCCCAGAAATCATTCATCATAATTCAGAAATCATAAATCTATCACTTATTATTTCTAGATAGATTTACGATGTATGATTCCTGCCTTTGCCGGCAGGCAGGTAAAATTTATGATTTAACTCCAACCCAAATTTTTAGGTTTATTCCTCTTTAGTTCCATGTCCTCAGCTCTTAACTTAATAAAAAATACGAAGGTAAAGGTTTTAGCATTAACCCCCAAAAAAAAGCGCCTTGTCGAGAGACAAGACGCTAAGGTTTCTTTAAATTTTAGATATGGGAGATTTAAAACTGGCAATATCCTATTTTGCCTTTACTTGAACTGCTCCTTTGACTACATCGTATCCAAAAAAGCATAGGATTACTACTAAAAAACTTAAAATTAACATGGGATTGAGTTTTGGTTTTAGAAATATGTTCGTATACAATTTAAACAATTAATGGGTTGGAGTCAATAAAAGTTCCACATAACTTTTAAAATGTAGGTTATTTGTCAAAATAAGTCGTATCTTCAAACACATTAGGAAATTTTTATTCTATTTTTTCCAAATTTTATTAGTAAACCTTCCATTAAATGCTAAAAAAAGGAAATATATTAGGGTGAATTGAAATTTTATATGCATTTTATTTGCTATTTTGTGTTTTTCAATTAACTTGCGGTCGATTTGAAAGAGAACCGAAAACTTTAACAACAAAAAGCAATTAGTAATGTCAGATAAGTTGGATAAAATCGATTTAAAAATACTTCGAATTTTACAAGAGAATAGCAAAATTACCAATCTAGATTTGTCAAAAAAGATTGGATTGTCCCCTGCTCCAACTCTAGAACGGGTTAAGAAATTGGAACAAGCTGGTGTAGTTGAAAGTTACCATGCACAAGTGTCTCCTCAAGCTATCGGATTGAGTGTGAAAACATTCGTTTTGGTATCGTTAGCTTGGCAAAAAGAAAATGCTTTAAATAATTTCTTAGAAAAGATTAAATCTATTGAAGAAATAACAGAGTGTTACATTATCACAGGTGAAGCAGATTTCTTGATAAAAATTGTCTGTAAGGATATTCCAACCTATGAGCAATTATTATTCAAAACTTTATCGCAGATTGAAGAAATTGAGCGATTAAAGACGTTAATGACGCTGTCTACTGTAAAAGATTCAAAGATTCTTCCATATAATTATGGATAGATAGACTTTGTTCCAATAAAAAAGCGTGCTAGGATTTAAATATCGTAGCACGCTTTTTTATTAATTTCCAGATTCATCAACTCTTCTCCTGCGAAACTTCCTGTTTCAGTTCTTTATCTTTTATAAATTCATCGTTGACTATTTCAAAAATAGCTTGTAGGCTATTGATTGATTCGTTTTTCATCCCTAATTGAAAATCAGCACCTTCCTTATTGCCACTTAGTTCTAATAAATCTAAAGCGCTTGTACCAGGCAAACCGATTCGCTTAAGGGAATTAAAGTCTACAAATAATGCCAAAGGGTTTTCGTTCACCATTTTGACGATATTTGAAGGTGCTTTATTCACCGTTACAATAGTTCCAGTATCAATCGCATCTAATCGAGTGGTATTGCCAGAAATAAATGCGATACCATCCTGAATCATCAACTGATTATCAAAAGCACTGCCAACTTCAAGGGGTAAGATACTAGCTAGCATTTTAGGTAAAGTAGGAGCTAAAAGATATCGTCCATTACCAGTTTGAGACACTAATTCTTTTTGTTCTGCTACTGCTAAAAATGCTTCAAATTCGGCAGGATTATTTAATTTTATGGCAAAAAGCCCTTCTTGTCGGTTGTTGACATTTCCCGTATAGGTAGCAAAAACAAAATCTCCATCTAAAGCATTTTTCAGTTTTTGAATACTTAAACCATAGCTTTTTAAGGCAAAATCTGCAAACATTTTGATTTGAGGTCTTTTGCTTAAAGCAGTATTTAATCCTTCGAAATTAAGTGCCGCGGATAAATAGACATTTAGGTTTTCTCCTGAGATGTATGGAGAAAAATCAGTTTTTACATTTTCTTTGAATAATAAGTTAATGTCCTCAATTAATTTTTCTTGGAAGAAATAATTCAGTTTGGCATCTACTTTTCCCTGGTCAAAATCAACATGGCCATGCACAAAATTATCATTCAAAGCTTCAGGCGGAATTTTAGCCAAGGATAAGACCAACTTAGCACTTTTATTTTTCGCTAAAGCATTGGAAGTCAACCAAGAAGTCACATCGTGTTCTTCTGCTAAAAGGGCGTTCAGATTTTCATTATCAGCTAAGCTATTTTCTGTATTGGGCGTAAAAAAGGCATTCATTACCTCTTCTGTTTCGGAGATGCCATCTCCTAAAGCAATCACGCCCACACGGTCATTCCATGCTAGAGAGGTCGATTCGTTCAGTTCTGCCATTTGATAACCAGTACGTTTCCCCATTCGAGCATCTCGAAAGGAATTGGCGAAACCAGCAAAATCATCTGGACTTACTAAGTTGAAAATAATCCCCGTATAAATTTCTTCAGGATTGTCAGGATTTAATTCTACAGACAGATAAGCTTTTTTTGTTAAATCAATCCCTGAATTTTCTGGATTGGCAAAAACAGTTGCTAAAATATCGCTTTCTTCTTGTGCTTTTTCTGCAAAGAATTGATAAAATTCCATTTGCTTTACAGCTTCAAAGTTGGCCTTTTCCATCAAGGTTGGTAGGTCAAAAGCGGTGACAACGGTCGCATTGGTGGGAATGGCTTCCAATGCCTTATCTGTTGCCTTGTCTGCTTCGCTTTGGCAGCCTATCCAAAAAAAAGAAAGCGTTACTGCACTAATGCATAATAATTTTTTTAAAAAAGTCATTCGTATTTTTTAAATCTAGTGAATTCTAAATTAAACAATCATTGAGTTTGTAAATCTTTAGTGCTCAAAGTACCGACGAATTCATTCGTCGATAATCAATACAATAAAGCGACGAATGAATTCGATTTGTACAGATAAAATGATAAGCTATTTTTATTTCCGAATTATCCTGAGAGGATAAAACATGAATAGCCCCGAATGAAAATTCGGGGGAAATTAATATTGAAAAGCTCGACAATCCTGAAGGGATTGAACATGAAAAGCATAGCTCTATCTTTTTTTCATGTTCAACTCTTCCAGAGTTGGGAATTCCCTTCAAAACATTGTCTACCCCAGATTTCATCTGGGGCTATTCATGTTCAATCCCATTCGGGATTGGAAAAATTCAATAACAACTTTTTTATCTGTACAGGTCGAATGAATTCGTCGGTACATTAAAACAAATCGGATTGTAATCTTATTTAAAATCAATCCGTTGGTCAAAATTAAAACTAATTCTTGACTAAAATTATTTCCTCAAAGTGTTATTTCTTACATTTGTTATCAATAGACTAATATTCCATTAAAATCACAATTTTAGTCAAAGAGTCAAAAATAATAACCAATTACTTAAGGAATCAATATCTAATTGGTCAACGAATTTCCACCTGTCGGTAGACAGGCATCGTTCATCATTCATCATTTATAGTTAAAAAAATGCAACTAGGATTTGTCACAGCCATACTCCCAGAATTAAGTTTAAGAGAAGTCATCAATCATGCTGCCGAGATTGGCTATGATTGCATTGAAGTCATGTGTTGGCCCAAAGGAAAAGCGACGCGACGATATGCGGGCGTTACGCACATTGACGTGGTTTCATTGACCAAAAAGGAGGCGAAAGCCATTAATAAATTGTGTCAAGCCAAAAAAGTGCAAATAAGTGGGTTAGGGTATTACCCAAACCCTCTGACGCCTAATAAAAAAGAGCGAAAGGTATATAGTGAACATATCAAAAAGCTGATTGATGCGGCAGAGTTATTAGGTTTAAAAAACGTCAATACATTTATTGGAAGAGACCCATCGAAAACGATTGAAGATAATTGGCCTGATTTTCTCAAAATTTGGCAACCAATAATTAAGTACGCCGAAAAGAAAAAAATCAAGATTGGTATTGAAAATTGTCCAATGAAGTTCACTAAAAACGAGTGGCCGGGCGGGCAAAATTTAGCGGTCAGTCCAAGGGTTTGGCAACAGATGTTTGCCTCCATTCCCAGTGATTATTTTGGTATTAATTATGACCCTTCCCACATGGTTTTGCAGCATATGGATTACCTCGCACCTATGCGAAATTTTGCCGATAAAATGTTCCACATTCATGCCAAGGACCTTCGAATAGACCAGCACATTTTGGATGAAGTAGGGGTTTGGTCGCACCCAAATTTATGGCATACGCCTAAATTACCGGGATTAGGAGATGTGAATTGGGCTAAATTTGTGGCTACCTTGAACGATATTGGCTATGAAGGGCCCGTTTGTGTAGAGGTGGAGGATAGGGCTTTTGAAGGAGAACTTTCTAAACAGCTTTTATCGTTACGGCAGAGCCATGATTATTTGCGGCAATTTATTGGGTGTTTTACCCATATTTGATACCTACGGCATCTTTTTCTGGCTTTCCTTCATTTACTTGTAACCGAACGGAAGCTGCACCCGCCGTTTCAAAACTTTTACCTTCTAAAAAAACGGCAGAATCAAGAAAAGCATCACTTACATCTCCAACGACTAATCTAATGTAGTAGGTTTCACAAGGAATGACACTAAAAAAAGCTTGTAATTTGGTAGTATATCCATCAAATTCAAATCCCTCTAAATCTCTAGGTGCAAAGTCAATATCACAAAAATCGGCATCTATTCCAGTTAAATTATTGACAAAAAATTCGGAGTTTCTAAGATGATTTACATTATTGATGGTAACGGCATCATTTTTTTGCTCAATCTTTGCCACATTGATGGAGTTATCAAATCCATCCCCATCAATACCGGGACCCGAGACAAAAAAACCAAAGGTGTCGTTAAACTCACTATCCACATATTCACAATATTCTTCAGAGGCAAAAACATAGCTAAAGCTCACAAAATCACTAGTAGGGGTAAAATCAAACTCAATGCCAACGACATCAAAAAAAGGAACGTTTCGAACCACCTGACTCAGATAAGGGGCTTCGGATTCGCCGCCATATTGTCCACCAGTAGAGCCAGTATCAAAGTTGGGCCCAATGATATCCCCTAAATTTCCCGTCGTAAAAACGATGCCTTCATCAATGCCAATACTTTTTTGCGCATTTTTAAAGGAGCCAATACTACGGATGTCCCCAATCTGTTGAATATTCTCAATTTTAACACAATTTCCTTTTTTGATAAATTCTTCAAAAACTAGGTTTTCAACATCTTCGGCAGGCGTTACTTGAATATGTAAAGAATCATCAGACTGTGCGCATAAAAGATAGGGGAGAAGGCTCAAAAGACTTGCTATCGAGAAATGGAATAATGGTTTTACAGAATGGCGTTTACTCAAATTGTAGATTTAAATAATTTGATTTAGGTATCAGGTATCAGGTATCAGGTATCAGGTTCATCTTGCAAACAATTCAAGTTTAGTAACATCTAGCGCAATGCCATTGACCGATAAAATATAATCCCCCACTTTTACATCTACGCCAGATTGGTCAAAAGGAGAGCGGACTTCTGTATCCCAGGCTGCGGGTTGAACGATACGTTTAATTCGGTATTTGCCATTTGCTAATTCCCAATCAATTCCTAAATAGCCAGTTTCTACCGTTTCGACTCTTTCCACATCTCCATTTCTAGTATAAGTATGACCTGCACTTAATTCTGCCACCAAATTGGAAATAATATTGGTGACATCCCAACGAGTTCTCGCATCGTCCACTAAAGCGCCATATCTAACTTTCAAAGCATCCCAATCCACCCCATGCATATTCGGGTCATAGAAAAAGTCTCTATGTCTACGCCAAGCATCGTTGAAAATCTGTTTCCATTCTTGTTTGGGTACTAAGTTCATCACCAAGCCATCTGTAGGAATCTCCTAGAATGGATAGCTAATTACTATTAAATTTCTTTTCCATTTTTATCTGTGCAGGTCGAATAAATTCGTCGGTAGATTGATACCTATTAAAACTTGTATAACCACAAAAAACTTTGTACTTTTGCAGCCGCTTTGAAGAAAGCGATAAATTATTTAATTCACCTAGGAAAAAGAAACGAAATATTTTTGGATTCCTTAACTAACAAACTTCTATTAATGCGAAATTATGAAGTTACTTTCATCGTAGACCCAACGCTGTCGAACGATGAAATAAAGTCGACAGCAAAGGTGTACACAGATATGATTGGTAAAAATGCCAAGATTGTACACAACAATGAAATTGGATTACGTCAATTAGCGTACCCTATCAAAAACAGAAATACAGGTATTTATACTTGTACAGAGTTTGAAGTAGAAACGGGTGCGATTATTGACGAATTAGAATTAGCAATGCTTAGAGATGAGCGTGTTTTGCGTTTCTTAACGGTTAGATTGGACAAGTACGGTGTCAAGTACAACGATGACAAGCGAGCTGGTAAAATCGGAACTATTGTTAAAAAGAAGAAAGTAGTAGAAGAGGACAGAGGAAGAAACAATAGAGGCCGAAACAACAAGCGTCGTCCGAACAATCAAAACAAAGGAGGAGCAAAACCACAAGCAAAGCCAGAGGCAAAAGCTGAAGCAAAGCCAGAGGCAGCTGAGGCTCCAACAGAAAACTAATTATTAATCCTTAAAAGAATTTAAAATGGCTTCAAGAGACGATATAAAGTTTTTAAGCAATCCTAAAATCGGTTCAAAAAGAAATAAGTATTGCCGATTTAGAAAATTTGGTATCAAGCATATTGATTATAAGGATACCAATTTCCTAGAGCAATTTGTAAACGACCAAGGTAAGATTTTACCCAGAAGAATTACTGGTAATTCTTTGAAGTATCAAAGACGAGTCGCTACTGCGATTAAGCGTGCTAGACACCTTGCTTTGTTACCATATGTAACAGATTTGCTTAAATAGATTAGTTCATCAGTTATTTAGTCCCGAGTCAATAATCACGAGTCAATAGTACTTATGTACGGTTGGCCAATGACCAATGACCAATGGCTAATGACCATTATACTAAAACAATGGAAATTATATTATTAAAAGATTTAGATAAAGTTGGGGATAAGTTAGACATCGTAACGGTAAAACCTGGATATGGTCGTAACTATTTAATTCCTCAAAAATTAGCAATGGTTGCGAATGCAAAGAACCGTGCTAAAATTGATGAGATTAAAGCTAAAGAAGCTGCGGACAGAGCTGCTAGATACGATGAGTATAAAGTAATTTCTGATAAAATCGCTGCTGCTACCCTTAAGATTGGTGCAAAAGCTGGTACAAGTGGTAAAATCTTTGGTAGTGTTACGAATGTTCAATTAGCTGCTGCTTTAAATGACCAATTAGGAGTTGAAGTAGAAAGAAGATTGATTGAAGTAACAGAAGAAGTAAAAGAATTAGGAGAGTATAAAGCTAAGGCTAACTTACACCCTGATATCAATACTGTAATTAAGTTTGAGGTAATCGCTGAATAAGCATTACTGAAAATGCTAAATAATAAAGCCCTAATTTCTCTTCATTGAGGAATTAGGGCTTTTTGTTTTTGCTACCAATTTAAAAATCACATTTAGCGCCATTCACTTTCAACCACTTTTCTTTTTCTTTATAATTAGGCATTACCTTTTTTACGATTTTCCAGAATTTACTAGAGTGATTCATTTCTATTAGATGAGTCAATTCGTGCACAATCACGTAGTCTATCACATCACTAGGGGCAAAAAGTAGTCTAGTCGATAAGTTAATATTCCCTTTAGTAGAACAACTTCCCCAATTGGAAGAATTGTATTTTAGATTAACGCTTTTGATATTTTTTTGAAAATGTTGTTTATTGATGGTATGTACTCTTTGAGAAATTTCTGCGTGGAAATGCTTTCCAATCACTCTACTTAGTAAAGTCTTGATACTTTTGCTAAGGGTTAATGGATGAGTATCCTTTACTAATTTGAGATAGATAATATTATCTTTTAAATTGGCCCCAAAGGTTTTTCTGTCCTCATAATTGACGACTAAACTATAAGTACGTTGCCCAACCGTAACTGTATCTCCCGTTCTATAAACCTTAGGAAAAAACCTAGCTTTGAGTGTATCATTCCCTTCAAATTGTTTTTCTACCCATCTCGTAAACCAACCAAATTGATTTTTCTTTTGTTTTTTGTCCATTTGTATAGGCAATCGCAGGATAGCCGCATTTTTGCCAATAGATACTCGAACATTATTTCTATATTCCTCATAAACCTTAGCAGGAATAGGTTGTCCATTAATTTGTAAAATAGTCGTCTGAAGTTTTTTCATATCGTGCACATATTATCACATCCTACAATTAAAATCATAGCTTATATTCGCAAATCTTTTTTGTGTAAATTCAAGGTAAGTATTTGGGGAAATAAGATTATTCTTTTGAAAGATATTTAAAATATTCCAAATAGGAAATAAAATAATAGAATTTTTAAAAAAATTAAAATTATCTTCTAGATAAAAATAAACGCATAATTGGTGTATTAGTTTTGTTCTAATTGAAATTTAATATTCGATACGTTCAAAATTTCTTTATTCTTTAATTCCTCTTTATATTGAGCGGGAGAAAAATTACTACACCAACATATTAAAAATGGCACAAACAAAGGTCAAAATAGAAGAAAGCTGGAGAATAGCCCTCCAAACTGAGTTTGACCAACCGTATTTCACGGCATTGATTCAGTTTTTGAAAGGAGAGAAGGAAAAAGGTAAAGTGATTTATCCTCCTGGTTCACTAATTTTTAATGCCTTTGATACAAGTCCTTTAAGCGATTTAAAGGTCGTTATCTTAGGACAAGACCCTTACATCAAACCTAATCAAGCGATGGGTTTATCCTTTTCCGTACCTAAAGGTATCCGAACGCCCCCTTCGTTAAAAAATATTTACAAAGAATTAAATACTGATTTAGGAGTTCCAATAGTGGACCACGGAGATTTAACAAAATGGGCGAACCAAGGCGTCTTCTTACTTAATGCCGCCTTAACGGTGGAAGCTGGAAAATCGGGGTCGCATTTGAAAAAAGGTTGGGCGCAATTTACAGATGCCGTTATCCGCTTAATTTCTACGGAAAAAGAAAAAGTTGTATTTATGCTATGGGGTAATTTTGCCAAAGCCAAAGCGCAGTTGATTGATGAAAGTAAGCACTTGGTTCTAAAAGCAGCACATCCATCGCCTTTAGCAGGAGGGGCTTATTTTGGTAGTAAACATTTTTCACAAGCCAATGCTTACTTAGAAGAAAATGGATTGACTCCAATTGATTGGGCGTTGTGAATAAGAGATTTTTAAAAACTATAAACCATCTTCCTTTAGGAAAAAATAAAAATGTTCAAAAATTCAATCATCCCCTTTAAATTACCAATACTCTTATTATTAGGAGGCATCACTGCTTTTGTGAGTTATCAAATGTGGAACTTACCCCTATGGAGTCATCTTCCTTTGGTGTTTTTTGTTGCCTTTTGGGGATTTATAATCATTGCATTAGCAGACAGGTATTCGGCGCTACCTCAAAATGGGCGATTATTGGCATTATCGACTCTAAGCGGGTTATTGTTAGGTTTTGGGTTTCCAGTATCTCCTTTGACCCCATTAATGTTTATAGGATTTGTCCCACTATTGATGGTCGAAAAAGAAATAGCGGATAGTAGAGTAGGGGTGTCGAAGTGGGAAGTATTTAAATACAGTTACCATGCCTTTGTCGTTTGGAATATTATATCCACTTATTGGGTGGCAAATGCGGCTTCTTTTGCGGCTAGTTTTATCGCTATCTGGCTGAATTCAGCTTTTATGACCATTCCATTTATCCTATTTCATGTCACTAGGAAAGTCATGCCCCGAAATTTTATGTACATTGCTTTTATAGCCAATTGGATGACTTGGGAATATCTGCATTTAAGATGGGAAATCTCTTGGCCTTGGCTGACGCTAGGGAATAGTTTTGCCCAATATCCAAGTTGGGTGCAATGGTATGAATACACAGGCGTTTTTGGCGGTTCTTTGTGGATATTATTAGCCAATGTATTGATTTTTAGTTGGATAGCAAGACCAAAATGGCAAGAAAAAATAGCCATTCAAAAGATAAATGGCTTAAAAATAGCAGCCGTTCTACTTTTGCCAATACTACTTTCTGTTTGGAGATACTCGACGTATGAGGAAGTAGGGAAAGACGTAGAAGTCGTCGTCGTACAACCCAATTATGAGCCACATTATCAAAAATTTAGTGTGAGTCAATTGGAGACTTTAGACAGATTTTTAGCATTATCTAAAAGTAAATTAACTCCCAATACAGAATATTTAGTTTTTCCAGAGACTAGTTTTAACAGAATTGATAAAGACCGTCTAGGTAGATTAGAAGTTATTCGAAAGCTACAGGACTTATTGGATGAATTTCCGAAATTAAAATTAGTGATGGGAATTAGTGCCTACAAAATTTTTAACGATGAAATTCCTGACAGGGTATCGATAAGAAAAATAGTGGACAGAAATTCAGGTAAAGTATTGTATTTAGAGGCTTATAATGCCGCCGTTCAATTGGAAAGTGGAAGTAAAGATATTCAATTTTACAAAAAAGGACGTTTTGTACCAGGGGCGGAAATAACCCCTTATGCCTCTTTATTATTTTTTATAGCTCCTATTGTAGACCAACTTGGAGGGACACTAGAAGGACACGGAACACAACCTTTGCGAACCCCATTTGATAGCGAAACGGGTAAAATAGGAGCAGCCATCTGCTACGAATCTATTTATGGCGAGTTTTATTCAGGTTATGTTAGACATGGAGCGAATGCTGTATTTATAGTGACAAATGATGGTTGGTGGGATGATACACCTGGTTACAAGCAACATTTAAAATTTGCTAGCCTTAGAACAATTGAAACCCGTAGAGCGATTGCTAGGTCTGCCAACACCGGTACTTCCGCCTTTTTGAATCAAAGAGGAGATATATTACAGCCAACAAAATACGAAGAGGCCATTGCCATTCGAGGAAATATTAAATTCAATGATGAAATGACTTTCTATGTACAATGGGGAGATATTTTAGGCAGATTAGCTATTTTTACGGCTATTTTGTTATTATTAAATACTTTTGTGAAAGGAAGGATGGGAGGAAGAGAGGCAGAAATGCGGAGAGGCTGAGGGGCAGAAAGGCTAGACGACAAGTTCTGATAAGGAACCTCATTACCTCATAAACCTTATAAATTTATAAATATGAGAAACGAATACAAATTACTTTTACCATGCTTATTATGTTGTATCCTATTCAGTTGTGTCAGCTCGGATAAGTATAAAGAACTAGTACAAGTCAAAGATTATCTAGAACAGGAAAATCAACGATTGAAGGATGGCGACGAAGAAAATAGAAATCTTCGTGCGCAGATTCGAAAGAATCAAGCAGAAGCCAGTAAAGCGGAAGCTGAATTTGCAGAGTTAAACGCAAGCTTCAATAGTCTAAATCGAAATTATCAAGATTTAGCCAATCGCTATAATCAATTGATAGCGGATAATAAGCAAATTGGAACAGGTTCTGCTAATGAGAAACAATATTGGGAAGAGAATCTAGCTAAAAAACAACTAGAGTTAGAGGACAAAGAACGTCAATTACAGACCTTGCGATATACACTTGAGCAAAGAGATAAGCGGATAGCAGAATTGCTTCAATTGCTGCGAGCCAAAGAAGGAAATTAGTTTTTTAAGTGGTAAGTTGAGAGTGGTGAGTGACAAATCCAACTCAATTTACCACTTACAACTTACCTCTCACAACTATTCAAAATGCCAATAATACCATCGGCTTATACCAAGCCCCCTTTCCCTTATGTTAATGGACATGCACAAACTATTTTTCCGTCTATGTTTCGGAAGGTAGCAGAGCCTACGTATGAACGAGAACGATTAGAATTATCGGATGGTGATTTTGTGGATTTGGATTGGTTTAGAAGCGAGAGCGACCAATTAATTATTCTAACCCATGGTTTAGAAGGAAGTTCCGAGCGGCATTATGTCAAAGAAACCGCCAAGCTTTTTCATGAGAAGGGATGGGAAGCCTTAGCATGGAATTGTCGTTCTTGCAGTGGAGAGATGAACCGCAATTTAAGGATGTATAATCACGGTGACATTGAAGACATTACGGAAGTGATTACTTATGCCAATCAACAAAAAAAGTACAAACAGATAGTCTTAGCAGGGTATAGCATGGGGGGCAATATTGGGATGAAATATTTAGGTGTAAATGGCAAAAATATTCCAACTAATATTAAAGTCTCCATCAATTTTTCTGCGCCTACCGACCTATTATCAAGTGTTAAATTATTAGACCTACCAAAAAGCTGGTTTTATAGCAACCGATTTCGACAAAAGATTTGGGAAAAAATACAAATAAAAGCCGCCCAATATCCGGGCGTAGTTGACTTAGCCAATTACAAAAAGGTAAAAAAATGGGAGGATTTTGATACTTATTTTACGGCTCCCGTCAATGGTTTTGACAGTGCACAAGCCTTTTATCGCTTCGCTTCCTGCAAATTTTTCATGGAAGGCATTTCGATACCCACCTTATTGGTTAATGCTAAGAATGACCCCATTTTAACGCCTGCCTGTAATCCAGTTCAGCTGGCGAAAAGTAATCCGAATTTTCATTTAGAGATGCCTGAGCAGGGGGGGCATGTTGGGTTTACGGCTAGGAATTCGGAGTATTCTTTTATGGCTATTCGTGGTTGGGAGTTTGTGCAGGAGACTTTATAGTTTTTTTGAAATATATACAAAAGAGTTTTATATTTTTTTGAACCACAAAGGGCACAAAGTTCACAAAAGAAGGCACAAAAGGTCTATTTAAAATTTTCTTTTGTGAAATCCTTTTGTGTTTTTTTGTGACTGTTGTGTTTCAAAAAAGAAAGTTCTTCAATTTGGTGGTCATGTTGGGGTTTGTGACTAGAAATTCGGCGTATTCATTTATGGTTACTCGTGGTTGGGAGTTTGTGCAGCAATTTTTGTGAGCTAGATAGTTTTTTTGAACCACAAAGGGCACAAAGTACACAAAAGGGGGCACAAAAGTTTATATAAGATTTTCTTTTGTGAAATCCTTTTGTGTTCTTTTGTGACTTTGTGGTTCACATAAAAGAAAAATTTTCAATCTGGAAGGCTTCTAAAATACTCATTTACAAATGTTTTTTGGCCTTCACCATAAAGATTAATTACATTAAAATTATAAAGGATACCCTTGGGAGCTTTTAATAATTTCATGTAGGTCAAAACTTGTGCTTCATGGACTGGTAATATTGCTGCCTGTGCTTTTAATTCTAATACTAAACAATTTTCTACGAATAAGTCACATCTTAATTTTGCTGATACTTTTAAATTTTTATAATCCAGTGGTACATGTAATTCAAATTTAAAATTAATTCCTCTTAGTGATAATTCATGTGCTAAACATTCGTGGTATACGTCTTCTAATAAGCCTGGTCCCCAAGTTTTGTGGACTTCAATTGCAGCTCCATTTACTTGATAGGTTAAATCATTAAGATAGGTTTTCGTTAGTTTTCTCATTTCAGTGTTTTGCTTTTCATTTTAAATGTAACAAGTTACTGAAAAAAAGGCTTCTTACTAAAAAAGAATTTTCATATATTTTTTTATAAAAACTTTTGTGCAATACTTTTGTGCCCTTTGTGAACTTTTGTGTTTCAAAAAAAAATCATGTTCCGTATGTTAAGAAAACACTATTCCCCCTCTAAAATTGCCCGTTCCTTCATAGCCGCAGCCAAATCCTTCCCTAAATAATTATCAATCAAGTGATGCATTAAATAAATGACAGGAGTGAGAAAGACCGCTACCAAAAATTTATAAGAATAATTCACAACGCCGACGGCTAAAAAGAGACTCATAGGCCACTGAGGAGGACCTAAAACAAAGGCGATATATAAGACTAGAAAACTATCAATAAATTGAGAAACAACCGTTGACCCAGTCGCCCTTAACCATACTTTATCGTTACCGGTCCATTTTCGGAGATTATGAAAAATGGTGGCATCAATTACTTGACCAACTAAAAAGGCAATAATAGAAGCAACTATAATCCATGCACCTTGTCCAAAAATAGCGGCAAAAGCATCCTGCATATTAGGAACCCCTTGTTCAGAAAAAGTGCCAATCCAAAAATCTGCGGGCACTAAATGAATGGCACCGTAAATCATAAAAAAAGCATAACTAATCATACCCACCCCAATATAGGAAAGCATTTTTACCCCTTTTTTACCATAATATTCATTAATCAAATCGGTCATAATAAACACGACAGGCCAAAGCAAAACACCCGCTGAAAGGGATAACGAACCTTTATGCCCAAATAAATTCCAATTGAGTGGATGGATGCCTATTGTATTTTCAAAAGCAAATATTTTGACACCGATAAACTCTGCAACAATCGCATTGCTAATAAAAAAGGCGGCTAAAACGATGAATAAAATAGTAGGTTTATTGTCTAGAATATTACTGGAAGTAGCTGGAGTGTTTGGTTT
>CALLVC010000169.1 GCA_938010785.1 uncultured Saprospiraceae bacterium | reverse complement strand
ATCTTTTGCAGGTATTATTGGAGGTTCCTGTAGCTTGATGGGCACTTCTACTAATTTAATAGTCAATGCAGTCGCTAAAGATTTAGGAGTAGAGACTTTTGAGTTATTTGAATTTTCAGGAATAGGCGCGTTGCTATTTCTAGCAGCTTTAATATATATGGTATTGGTGGGTAGAAAACTGTTACCTAGCAGAAAATTGAATCAAAGTTTATCCGACAATTATTTACAAGACACCTTTGTCACTTCCGTCGTTATTAAACCTGAATCTAAATTAATTGGCAAACAAGTAAAAGAGACCATTTTTCAAAAAGAAAAGGACATAGATATTTTAGAGATAAAGCATAGTAATGGTGTGCGTAGATTTCCTTCGGAAGACGAAGAATTTAGAGTAGGGGATACCCTTTTATTAAAGGCAAGTTTAAAACGAATAACAAGCATTTTTCAAAGCGAAGGCTTAGAGTTTGTGAGTAGAGAAAATGTGGTAGATGAGCAATTGAATACGGAAGAAACAGTACTTTGTGAAGCAGTAATTCGACCCAATTCTCGATTGATTGGCAATCGGTTAGAAAACTTAAACTTTAAGAGAGATTATGCTGCCATTCCTTTAGCTATTCAACAAAAAAAGAAAAAAATTGATTTTAGAATGGATAAGGTCACTCGGTTTGAGGTAGGAAATGTGGTCTTACTCCAAGTAAACAAAGCAGATTTTCCTCGGCTGTATCAATCATCGGATTGGATTATTTTACAGGAAGAAGGCCAATTATTGCCCAAATCACACAAGCAGTATTTGGCCATGCTCATTCTTGGAGGAGTGGTTATTTTAGCGGCGGGCGGCTTTTTACCAATTATGATTAGTGCCTTAACGGGAGCCTTTGCGATGATTATTACCAAATGTATTGATTTACAAAGAGCTTATCGCAAGATTGATTGGGGCATTATTTTCCTATTGGCAGGTATGATTCCCCTTGGTTCTGCTATGAGTAATACGGGAGCTGATAAGTTTTTAGCAGATACTTTTATCAGCTTTTTGGATGATGGTAGCCCACAAATGTATGTCGCTGCTTTGTTCGGATTTACCGTGCTTATGTCAGGCTTTGTGTCCAACAATGCCACCGCTATTTTAATTGCTCCCATTGCCATTTCCATAGCTGCGAGCCTAAACTTAGACCCTAAAGGATTTCTATTAACCGTCATGTTTGCTGCCAATATGAGTTTTTTTACGCCCATTGGTTATCAGACCAACACGCTTATTTTTACTCCAGGGAATTACAAATTCAGAGATTTTTTATTAGTGGGTGGTATTTTAACGTTGATAGTTTGGGGGCTGGCAACTATCTTAATCCCCATTTTTTATTTCTAAAAAACACCTCGTAAATTCAAGCCCACTGCATCACCAGTAGCCATTGGAGAAAGCTTAAACGACCGCTTTTTCTTAGACCGATGCAGATGAGGAATTAATACACCAATAGCTGCACCAACGCTATAACCTACGATTACATCTGTCGGGAAATGCTTACCTGCCCGATAGCGTAGATAACCAGTCGTTGCAGGTATGACTGCCGCAGCGGTCCAGACCACTGGCTTCCATTTACTATTGGGATGATAATCTGTATATACTTTAGCAGAAAAAAACGATAGTACCGAAACCGCCGAAGTATGTCCCGAAAAGAAAGACATCTTAGTAGACTTAGTCATTTTTTCTTCCGCTGACACCAATGGATTATACGCATACGGTCGAATTCTTTGCACCGTACCTTTAGTTAAGGTTGTCAGACCAGCATTCAATAAAAATGCTTCCGATGCCATAGTACTAATTTTTAAAAAATCCTTTCGAATATTTTTATCAGCTAACAGGGCTACTGGAAAAGCCATTGACCCATAGAGAAAAATATCACTGGTGGCATGTGCTTTTGCTGAAAAATGACGAACTGTTTGTCGGTCGTAAGAAGGAATGTCATCAGGAGTTAATAGTTCTATTTCAGCCAAGGTCAAAGGTTCTATTTTAGTGGCAACGCTTAGACCTGCTAGCTGTATGCCTAAGGCACCAGACAAAAGACCAATTTCTCTTTTAGTATCTAGTTGATAAGGAGAGTCGAAATTAGATTTAGTTTGAGCTATTTCTTTTGATGAAACTTCTTCTGTAGTTTCTTTGAAAAATTGGTTCTGAGCCAAACCCAAAAAGGAAAGAAATAGCAAGCAACAGGTAAGTATAAGATTTTTATTGGAGTAATTCGTCAAAATGTAGTTTTTAAGTAATTAAATAATGGAGCTTGCTCTATAATGTATAAAAAATGTAAACTATTGTACAACACCATTAATTAGGCGCTTTTACTTCTTATCAGGCTATTTTATCCCAAAATTGGAGTAATTGGATAACATCGAACCTTCCTACTATTGACCTGTTTTAGAGTTGTCTAATTTATCACCTTTATTAAAATTATCAAAATCATGAAGCTAAGAACCGTACAATTTATCATTTTTTTACTTGTCCCAATCATAAATTTTGGTAGTAATTTCTTTTTTGACTCTCCTTTTGATGATGATGCGAGGGTACTAATTCAACCAGCAGGTTATGCCTTTGCTATTTGGGGACCTATATTTTTGGGTATGATAATTTATAGTTGGTTTCAAATGCAAGCCGAAAGAGTAGAGAGTAAATATTTAGAAAATGCTACCAAAGCGGGGATTTTAGCAGGACTGGCATCCATTGCTTTTGTGCCTATTAGTTTTTCAAATATCCAATGGCTGGGCTTTGCAAATATTTTGTGGCATTTAGCCGCTTTAATTTGGTTATTTGTGTCTCTACGTCAACAGATTAAGTTAGAACAAAACCCCAAAACACATTGGTATTATCTCCCTACACAGATGTATTTAGGTTGGATATGCGCCGCTACTGCAATTTCTACTGCTTTGATGTTGACAGAAATTGGCGTTCAACTTAATCTAGAAACTCAAGTAATCATAACCGCAGTAGTGATTGGTGCATTAATTTTGATAGGTACTTTAATGGCATTCAATAAGGGTAAGACGGTTCCTTTAGTTTTTATTTGGGCGTTGATTGGTATAATTGTAGAAAATGGTGATTTCCCAATTATAAAATATAGTGCAATCGCTGGAATTATTGTGCTGTCCCTAGTTACAATTCCAAGAATTATTAAGCGTAAACGATTGGCTTTTTAAGAAAGGAATTATCTATAATCCTGATTGTTTGCCCAACCATAAAGGGCTTTCTCATAAAACTTTTAAACTAGACGTTCCTAACAATTTTTTCCGTATCGAACGGAAAAAATTGTACTATGATAGAGCAGCTGATTTTTATGAGAAAACCCTACCCAACCATATAAAGAATAGGTACTGTCTTTTAGAGTGTTACTACCTAATATAAAACTTTAAAAACTAATCCTCATGAAAAATTTTATCCTTCCTATTTTTATAATAGCCTTTTTGGTCGCTTGCCAAAAAGAAGAAGATTTGCTCTTCCCAAGTCATCAAATTGACTTATCTAATCTTCAAGTTGGTCAAACGAACAAATACGTAAATTACCGTACTTTTTGTGGTACGATGGAGGAAAATTTTGAATTTTTGGGAGATACCCTATTATTAGAAGTCATCGAAGAAGCAGGAAAATTATATTTTTCGGAAACACTCAGCTCTTTTTCTAAAAGTGTGATAGATGGAAGAGGATGGGCCCCTGTTAAATACCCAGTAGAAAAGCATTCCCATAAGTTAAAAATGGTCGATAGAACTAATTCCAAACTTTTCT
Organism: uncultured Saprospiraceae bacterium; assembly: GCA_938010785.1. Classification (GTDB taxonomy): domain Bacteria; phylum Bacteroidota; class Bacteroidia; order Chitinophagales; family Saprospiraceae; genus JAFMDF01. Next base: position 2,147 of record CALLVC010000169.1, on the reverse strand, counting down.
ACTTTTATGGAAATGATTATCTGACCACTAGGCCACCTTTAAAAGCGAAATATGTACAACAGAATGGATGCAAAATTGATTTAAACGAACAACCTTTCATTGGAAATGAAATCACTAAATTACCATCCTTTAAACTTGGACCAATGGTCTTCAATAATAAGACGGTCGTTTCTTGCATACCCGTTGTTTTGGAGTTGGATGCTTACCTCATTTATGATAATCACGAATTATCATTGAGTCATTCCGTAAGGTCTTCTAGTTTTAATGGGCATGCATCTGATTTTGTAAACGGATGGTGTTTAGTGAAAGAATAGGGAAATTGAGCAAATAAAGAATGGGCAACAAGAAATGCTCGTTGCCCATTCTACTATTTATCCAAACATCGAATACTAACACCTTACGCACCTAATCCGAAAGCATAATAAAAGGTCTCGTCACTATCCTCATATCGACCTTCTACCATCACCCCGCCATCTTTTCTTTCTACTATTTTTTCTAAATCTTCTACCGTCCTAACCCCTTTTCCATCTACACTAGTAATGATGAATCCCTCTTGCATATTGGTCGATTTACGAAGGGTGCCCGGTAATATTTTGGTTACTCTAACGCCACCTCTTAGCCCTAATTTTTTAGCTACATCCTCTTCTAAAGTTTGAAGTTCTGCCCCCAATTTTTGCGAAAGTGCTAAGCTTTCTTTAGCCACTAGTTCTGTATTTCCTGACTTATTTTTTAGGGTGACAGTAAAAGTCTTTTCCTTACTACCTCGATTAACCGTAATGTCAATCTTTTCTCCAGGCCGATAGCCTGCAATATTACCCAATAAATCTGCATTGGTTTTAATAGTGTTTCCATTGATGGCAACGACCACATCTCCTGCTTGCAAGCCTGCTTCATCGGCTGCACTATTCTCCGTGATTTTTTCTAAATAAACGCCTGTATTTACTGATAAATCTTTTTCTTTTACCAAGTTGGCATCTACTCCTCTAATCATTGCGCCTAAATAACCTCGCTGCACAGTGCCATATTCTAATAAATCTCCAACTACTTTTTGGACAATATTACTCGGTACTGCAAAACCGTAACCAGAATAAGCCCCCGTCGGACTCGCAATGGCCGTATTCACACCAACTAAAGAACCATCCAAGCGAACCAAAGCGCCACCACTATTGCCAGGATTAATGGCTGCATCTGTTTGAATAAAACTTTCGATAGCGTACTGTTCTCTCAAAATATTAATACTTCGACCTTTAGCAGAAACAATACCTGCCGTCACGGTAGAATTCAGGTTAAAAGGATTACCTACGGCAACAACCCATTCTCCTACCTTAATATTATCAGAGTCTGCGAATGGAATATGCGGTAAGTTTTTTTCCTTAATCTGAATCAAAGCTAAATCTGTAGTTGGGTCGGTACCGATAACTTTTGCTTTGAAAGTTCGATTATCATACAAGGTCACTTCAATGTCCTCTGCATCATCTATTACGTGATTATTCGTCACGATATATCCATCTTTGTTGATGATGACCCCACTTCCTGACCCAACTCGTGCTTGTGGATTTTGAGGCCTTTGTGGCCGCTGAGGCTGTTGTGGTCTAACACCTTCGGGTCCAAAGAATCGCTCGAAAATATCTGGTATTTGTTGCCCTTGTCCATATAAGTTTTGACTTGTGGGTCTAGTAGAAGTAGATTTGATATGAACCACCGCATCAGTAGTTTGCGCTGCTACTTTGGTAAAATCCATCGGTATAAAATCCCCATCTTTGTCTTGTGCATACAATACACTACTAGAAGGTGTTGCATTAACATGTTCAATTTGGATGGTTTTATTATTGTTTTGAAAATACTGAAATCCGCCAAAAGTCAAGGCACTTACTACGAAGGCAACTAAAGCGGGAAGGATGATTTGCTTTTTCATAAAATGCTAATTTTTTGGTTATTAAAAATTATTGAAATCAATTCTAGTACAGGTAAAACACAATCCCTTTGCCATTGCTCAATAGGATTATTATTTTAAAAAAATCTTAACAAATAGCTGATTTATTGGCAGGTTTTTAGCGTTGTACTAGGACGAAATGTCGGCTATTTTTTAAGTCAAAATGAAAAATTGACAGCCTTCAAAGCATCCAAATGGTCGGCTGTAATCGTAT
>CALLVC010000168.1 GCA_938010785.1 uncultured Saprospiraceae bacterium | reverse complement strand
TGCAGTACCTTTTGCGGCTGTATTACAACAAAAAGAACGATTTGCTGGAAAGAAAGTAGGAATTATTATTACAGGAGGAAATGTTGATGTGAACAATTTACCGTTTTAATTTTTAGTAATGGGGTTGATAAGGTGATGAGGTGGATAAGGTAATAAGGCCCAACCTCATAAACTCATAACCTCAAATTCAAGTGTCAAGTTCAAGTTCAAATTTACAAAGCATTGACAATCAATTACTTTAAAAACGGTTTTTTTATTTTAATACACTTTTTTGAACTCCCTCTTAACCTCATAACCTCATTCACCTTACAACCTAATACTCAAAATAAATGCTTCAACAAATTTTAAAAGAATTAGCTCCAACCGAAACCACCTTAGTCGCAGTGTCGAAAACCAAACCTGTTGAAAGAATCCAGCAGATGTATGAGGAAGGACAACGAATCTTTGGAGAGAATAGGGTACAAGAGCTAGTAGAAAAAGAGGCAGTGTTGCCAAAGGATATAGAGTGGCATCAAATCGGGCATTTGCAAACCAATAAGGTGAAATACATTGCGCCTTTTGTGAGTTTAATTCATGCAGTCGATAGCTTGAAATTATTAAAAGAAATCAATAAACAAGCATTGAAAAATGAACGAGTTATTGATTGTTTACTTCAATTTCATATTGCCGAAGAATCTAGCAAATTTGGTTTTGATGAAGCAGAGGTAAAAGAAATATTGAATAGTTCAGCGTTTAAAAATCTAAGCAATATTCGAATTGTTGGCGTGATGGGTATGGCAACTTTTACTTCTGATGAAGAACAGGTGAAGTTAGAATTTAGACATTTAAAAGAAATATTCGATGGATTAAGAAAATCCTTTTTTAGCACCCAAGATTCATTTAAAGAAATATCAATGGGGATGTCAGGAGATTATCAATTAGCAATAGCAGAAGGTAGTACAATGGTACGAATAGGCAGTTTGTTATTTGGTAGTAGATAGAAAAAAGTATAATGTGTAAATAGTTGAATATTAAATATGTAATTAATTTAATTTTAAAAAAAAGTCTCGTTTTAACGACGAAAATCGGTTTTCATGCCTTTGTTTTGCTTAATATCCTACAAATCGTAAGAATTGGCAGATATTTTGCAACCTACCAACTTGTCCATAGTATTAATTTTAGTTGAGCAAGAAACCATATCCAAATTTAATATTTTTGCTTGACAGAGACTTTCTTTCAAAAGAAGGTCTTATCCAAACTTAGAAACGATGAAAAGATGATTTATTGATTTTCAAAAGTTTCTTTTGCAGATGAGTTAAAACCTATTTGAAAAAGAATCAGTTGAGCGTCTAAAAGGTAAATTGTTTTTTAATCAGTACTAATTTATCTCTCAAGCCGATGCACAAGTATAGATTCCATGAAAAATGGGTACTACCAATATTGGTATTGCTCTATTTAAATACAAGCCTGTTTGCACAATGTCCCGATACCAAAAGTGCAACCTACGCCATGCTACCGCAGGGCAATCCCTTTTATGTACCACTTCAACCATCCGATTTTCAAGTACAGCCAGAAGATTCTAGTATTTTTTCAGTTCTGACTTTAAGTAAAGGTCACTTTAATTGTGGTGATGTTGGTATCCAAGAAGTATACCTATCTGGAGTTAATGCTGCAAACGAATCATTTAGTTGTCCAGTCAATGTATGGGTGTATGATTCTGTTCAGCTTTGTGGAACCGAAATTTTTACACCAAGAGCGATTGGAGGGAAAATACTAACAGAAAAAAAAGAAGGAGTCCCTAATATAGCTATTGGCCTTTCAAATGGAACGGTCAATTATTTCAGAGGTACAGATGACGATGGTAATTTTTATTTTGAAAATTTTGAATTAGAGAATTATAATTTAACACCAAACAATCATTTTGAAAATAATGTTCGAAATGGTGTGTCTACCTTGGATGTGCTGAATTTACAAAAGCATGTTTTGGGCTTAAAAAAGTTTGATTCCCCTTACAAAATTATTGCTGCGGATGTAAATAGTTCGGGTGAGATTACAGCATATGACATGTTACTTTTGCGTCAATTAATCCTTTCGGTAATTGATGAATTTCCGAACACCCCTTCTTGGAAATTTATAGATGCAACTTATGTTTTTGATGAAGCAATCTCTCCTTTGGAGCAAGAGGTGCCTTTTTCAATTCCATTAGACATGATGAAGTTAGGCCCTCAATTAAACAATCGGTTTATTGCCGTAAAAATCGGGGATTTAAATAACTCTGTAAAATTATCAACTACTGGTAGGAGTCGGTCTACTCAAGAAAAGGCAGCTTCAATCTTTTCTTTGAAAAATGAGCAAATAGCTAAAGGAACAACAGTAGACGTTCCATTTGTAATAGAACAAAACACCCAATTAGAAGGACTTCAATTTGCTTTGAAATTCGACGAGTCAAAATTAACTTTTTTGGATATTATTAGCGATTTATCTATAACGGAGCATAATTATCAAGTGGAAGATGGGGTATTATCGTTTAGTTGGACGACCGTAGAGCAAATAGCTTTGACTAAAGGGGACGTCCCGTTTAAATTGACTTTTATTGCCAAAGAAACAGGTGACTTAGTTGAAAATATTAGCCTTTCTAATACAGGATTAACAGCCGAAATTTATTCGGATGCTACCACTACAACTCCCTTTTCCATTAATTGGTCCAATCAAGTGGAGAATTCAGCTTTTCAAGCATTTAAAAATTACCCAAATCCTTTTACAACGAATACGACTATACCCTTTTACCTCCCTCAAAGTAGTACTATTGTTTTACAAATTTTTGATGCAAAAGGTCGGACTGTTCTAAAAGAGCAACAGGCGTTTGAAGCTGGTTTTCAAGACTATCTTTTGGAAAAAAACTTGAACGGAAGTGGATTATACTTTTATCGTCTTGAAAGTAATTTTGGGACGGCTACTGGCCGAATGAATTATGTTGAAAGATAATTATTGATTAGAGTAAGTCTAAAAAAATCCGTAGTCCATCAAAAACCCGTTGTAAGAATTTCTACAACCGATAAGTGAAGGACAACGGATTTTTCATTTCCCTCCTTTATTCCCTCCCTAAAATCTCAAACGCACGCTCTAAACGATTTCCTTTCCCATCAACTAAAACTAAAGTATGTTTTCCTGCTGCTGGTTGCAAAGCCATTTCATGGAAAGTTTCTGTTTTTCCTAAGTACGTATCATCCAAGTGCCAGTAAACAAGCGCATCCGCATTTCGATGAGCAACTTTAAAAATAGTTTGACTCAAAGCACCTGTAATATCAATTGGGACAAATATTCTACTATCCGCTTTTGGGTAAATGAGTTGCATTGGCTTGCTTTGTTCCTGCGTCTTTGCAGCACAATCAGCTCGAAATGGAGGCAAAGTTTGGTAATTGGGATTTTTGAATCGATAATAATGTTCTTCCACAGGAGGCAATACAAAAAAAGCTTTATGGAGCATATCGGAAGGGGATTCACAAGAGTTATTGACTTGATATTGCTGGCTTTTATCCAAATGTACCAATCTATGATGTGGACATGCGACAACTTTTGTTCCTGCGGGATTGGCAGAAATGGTGTCCACCTCACAAATACCCAATGCTCGATAACCACTTTGTTGGCAAACGGTAAACGATTCCATGTCATCAAAAGGAGGTTCAAACCAATCCGTTGCAGGTAAAAAATCAAATAAATCAAAAAGAATCGGTGCGGCAGCTTTAACCCCCAATAAGCCAGGTCGACCTTCCCCATCTGCATTTCCTACCCAGACACCAACGGCATATTTTGGTGTTACCCCAATAGCCCAAGCATCACGAAACCCGATACTTGTTCCTGTTTTCCATGCGATTTGTTGACTAGAGTTAAAGTTTTCCCAATTACCGTCAGAATTAGGTCTTTCGACTTTTTGCATGGCCTCAAACGTATGGTAAATGGCGGAAGCTGAAAAAATGGGTGCTTCTTTTACGACTGTTTTAGCATATTTATCAATAGAAGTATTATTGGTAGTGGGTGTATAGACATAATTGGATGTTTTGAAATCTCGCGTATCATATCGACCATCTAATGGGTGAAAATGATTAAGCGTTCTTGCCATACCGGTATAAGCATTGGTGATTTCAGAAAGTCTGCCTTCTGCACCTCCCAAAATTAGCGGTAAGCCATAATAATTAGCTGGTTGGGAGATAGTGGTCAGTTTTAATTTTTTTAAAAGAAAATGAAAATGTTCTAGTCCAAAATCTTTTAGTAGATGAACAAATGGGACATTTAAAGACCGAATCAAGGCTCTTTTGGCAGTAACCGCGCCATCATAAGATAAATGATAGTTTTCAGGTTTGTAGCCTTGCATTTGTGTTGGTACATCAGACAATAAACTATTAGGGAAAATCAATCCATCCTGCAAAGTGGCGGCATATAAAAATGGTTTTAAAATACTACCTGTACTTCTTGGAGCTTTGATAACATCGACTTGTTCGTTGTGTTCAGCACCAGCGCCCACCACATTTCCAACATAAGCGATGATATTTCCTGATTCGACTTCTTGAATGATAGCAGCAGCATTATATATCCCATTGCCACTCAGCTGTTCTTGATGTTTTGCTAAAATTCTATTTGTTTGTTTTTGAATATGGGGGTCAATAGTAGTGGTTAATCTGGAAACACTTTCCTTGTTTTTAGCAAAATGATTTTGATAAGCTCGGTCCAATAAATGAGGGGCTAATCTCGGTAAGGGAAGTGGTTTTTGAGGTAATATTTCTGCTTTTGCTAAGTCTAAGCTTAAGTCATCTAAATTTCCGTTTTTAAAAAGTTGGTCAAGTAATCTATTTCGTTTAGCTAATAAAGCCGCTCGGTTTCTACCCGGATGAATTAACGCAGGGCTATTAGGTAAAACTGCTAAGGTAGCTGCTTCAGCCCAAGATAATAAAGCAGGTTTTTTGCCATAATAGCGCCAAGCTGCTGCATCCAAACCCACCACATTACCTCCAAAAGGTGCATTGGCAGCATATAGCGCAAGAATCTCTTTTTTCGAATAGCCTAATTCAAGCCTAGTAGCTAGAATAATTTCAATGATTTTCTCTGAAATGGTTCTAGCTTTTCCTTGTCTAGCTAAACGAATAACCTGCATACTCAAGGTACTGCCTCCACTGACGACTCTTTGATTACGGACGTTTTGTAGAAAGGCTCGCCCAATTCCAATGGGGTCAATTCCAGGATGATAAAAAAAGCGACGGTCCTCAAATTGGGTAATTGCTTGTACAAATTTATCTGGGATTTCTACCTGATGCGGAAAACGCCATTGTCCATCTTTGGCAATTTTAGCCCCCAATAGATGATGGTGTTTGTCCTCCAAAACCATAGAGGTTGGTTGATTAAACAGTGGATTGGGTAAGGCAAAGTAATACCAAATACCTAAAAGAAGGAGGACTACACTTGTTTTTCGCAAATGCTTTTGGAATAGAAAATGATAGGTATTTAGTAGGATTTTTTTCATAAAGAATAATGGAACACCAAAATACGGTTTGTTTAGAATACCGTTTTATATTTTGGTTAAAAATCACTAAGCTGTGTTTACTTTTTGGTACTTTTGCCTCAAAGTATCGACGATTTCATTCGTCG
>CALLVC010000167.1 GCA_938010785.1 uncultured Saprospiraceae bacterium | reverse complement strand
TACATTCCTTAAAAAAAGATTTAATCTTATTATCATTACATCGCTGCATTTAAAGGGTTTTCTTATAAAATGCTTAACTAGGCGTTCCTAATCCCGATTTTCATCGGGACCGTATCGAACGGCAAAATTTGTAAAAAGGGGATTAAAGGGTGGGCTAAAAATGGATTTTAATAGAAAATCCATTTTTAGCTCACCCTTTAAAACCCTTTTTTGATTTACTGGGACTCTGCCTGTCCCGAATTTATTTCGGGAATGTCCCAGTAAATCAACATTTGCTCGGATATTCCATTTTTATAAGAAAACCCTTAAAGTATAAGTTGATTTCCATCAGGGTCTTTTAATCTGGCTTCTCTCCATAACCAACTTTGGTCTTTTGGTAATTCGGTAAATTCAATTCCCTCTGCGATTAATTCTTTGACTAGTTCATCTAAATTATCACATTCAAAATAAACGTAGACACCATCTCCTTTAGGAAGTTTTTCTACCAGATGAACAGAAAAGGTAGCCGTCCCATTTGGGCACTCAAAACGAACATAATGAGGAAAAGCTTTGACAATTAATTTGAGCCCAAGTTTTTGATAAAAAATGGTAGCCGCTTCTACATTAACAGAAGGTACCGTTACTTGATTTAAATTCATAGAAAAATACTTAGTAATTCTACTTTGACACTTTAGAATCAGTTCTTACTAAATCACGCACTTGGCAGCCCGTCCCTTCGGGTTCAGAAGTATACTTCTTCATGCTACGTGCTTAGAAGTAGTTTTTTGCCGCCGAAGTTGGCGTGTACATTAAAGAATTTAAAGTGTCAAAGTAGAAGTAATGAGGCATTATAATTACAAAAAAATAGACTACCATCTACTTTCAATAGATTGATTATCAAATAATTAAAATAAAATACTATTAAAATTAACAAAAATTAAGTATACAAAAAATTAGTTTACTGATAAAGAATTGTAGTATTTAATCGTGTATTTTTACCTACTAATTTAAGTAGTCTTCTACTTAATTATTTCTAAGCACGCTAAAAAATTTGATTCTCTCTATTTAGTAATAGGATGTTGAATGTAGAATATACATTCACTCCTATTACTTTTGAATAGAAATCCTCACATCAACAGCATTTCCCTAAAAAATTCCTTCAAAATAATTCCAATTTTATAGAAAATCAAACTATTTGCAATCCATTCTAGTAAGAATTTACTAGGAAACCAAATGATATTTTCCCTACAAGTACGTGGACACAATTATCTTATATTTTATGACGGGCTCTTTTTAATTTAGGCATCCCATCCGCAAGCGGTTCACCCGTACGGGTTCATGTTATTTTTTCCAGCAATAGCGATGCTATTCCTAAAAAAATGCCTCGTCCAAATCAAAAATACCCTCGGTCATAAATTAAATTTAATTATGTTCAAGTACTTATTTTGTCAAATTACACAAAAAACTTACTTACAATTTATTAAAAATCAGGTCTTTATCTTATATTTTTTTGCTAAAAAGAAGCAAAATCATAGTATCAACCTTGTATATTCTTAAAGAAATTATTATTATTGTTGCAAAAGGAGAAAATGAGTTGAAGAGGATTTAAGTAAGTAAAAATTATTCCGTTTTTAAAAACGGGTTTAATATAAGATTTATGTTCATGGGATTATAATTTGTTGTTTCGAGTCGTCCATTACGGACGACTTTTTTTTTGCTAATTAGAATGGAGCAAGTATTTAATTTATTCCATCACTACCAATGATTTTGTCAATACCTCCCTTTCTGTTTTTAAGACCACGTAATACATACCCGCCACTAATCTTTGAGCAGGAAAATCTTTTTCATAGACACCTTTTGCAAAGGCATTGTCGGCAGCTAAACAAATAATTTTCTTACCATCCGTAGCATAGATACATAAAGAAGCAGTCGTACTTTCTGGTAAATTAAAAGTTAGTGAAGTCCAACTATTCGTAGGATTAGGCCAAACATGTAAGCTAATCTCTCCAAAATCTTCAGTCTGGAACGGATTTGATTTATTAGTTAAAGTATTATCCGTTGCGAGTAATTCTGATGTTACTTCCTCAACTTTATTAAAACCTAAGTTTTCTATTGCTTCTACCATTGAATTAGTCGTTTCACAAACTACAATTTTTGCTAAAAAGTCACTACCCGCACTAGCATAAAATCCTTCTTCTAAGGTTATAGAAGTACCAGCAAAGAGCTTCACAGAGGTTCCTCCATTCACAATACCGCTCGAACGGATATTATTAACCGCCTGATAATCATCACTCGTCAAAACTGCATTTTCCTGAATCATGTCCTCTACCCCACAAACATTTTCCGTAAATCCAACTCCTTCTCCCCTACAGTCACAATTTTCATCGTATTTATCATTCACAGAATTGACATCGCCATCATCACATGCCTGCCCCATCATTAAACAATCCGTAGCATTAAAAGTGATTTTACTAAACCCATGACAAAGGCCATTATCCCAATTATTTAATGCCGTAACAAGGACATATCTAGCAGTGATTCCATTAAAATTTGGTCCCTCAAAACCTTCATAGCCTACTAATCCCGTAGCTTGATTCCACTCATAAATATCGCCAAGCTGCGCCCAATTAGTACCATCACTAGAATAATCAATCACCACATCTTTAAACCCTTTACCGGTAGCGCCATCCGCATTATAATTCCAGATATGACTTTCGTTTAATAAATAAATTTGCCCAAAATCATATTGAATCCAATGGCTCGTTCCTCTACCTGAATTAGGATTAGGTTGTGGGGTGCAGGATTCCCAAGCATCTGCCGCCGTATTATCCATTTTGTCTGTAATATCGCAAATCGCTGTAGGTGTATAATCTAAAACAGGCGTTTCTTCACAATCTCGACAAGGTACTCCAACACAATTACAAGCTGCATCATATTGGTCATTTTTTGTAAAATTATTACCATCATCACAAAGCGTTCCTTCGGGAATACAAGCTAATTCACAAGCATTACTATAGAAATAGTTTTTATCTATAAATCTCCAAAGGGTATCTTGTGTAAATGGGGTTCGCCAAAAAACGTTATAATAGTCACTCCCAGTTCCGTCCTTATGATGAACTTCGAAGTAATAGAAGTTGTCTTTATCAAGCGTTACGGGTGCAGCCTCCTGTTCGATATGGTCATCGTGTTCATATCTATCAGACCAATTAGTAATCGTTATTTCCGTTAAATCGTCGGGACTGTTGGTAGTGCTTAACGCAAAAGTTGCTCTATCAGAAGCAGTAATATTAAATTCATAATCTCCTGAAATTGGGACTTTTAAAAAACCCGAAACCTTGGTTCCATAATTATCCCGACTCCTAAAAGGACCATAAAGGCCGTTCAATTGTTCAGTAGTGTCAGGCATCAGCGGATATTTATCGGCATCTAACAAGGCACTTAAACTATTTCCTGCTAAATCTAAATAATATAGAGCATTGATTTCTCCTCTTTCTCCGACACATGCAGGCAAAGTAGTTGGTGTACCCGTACAATTACAAAAACCATCTTCGATATCATTTGTAGTAGTAGCGTCGCCATCATCACAAGTTGTTCCGCTTGGAAGACAATCGTTTCCACAAGTATATCCATAGACATTTTCGCTTGGAATAACTTGCCAATCTGTTGTATTGGAGGGTGTTTTCCAAGTTACTTCCACATGGTCACCTCCTCCATTTTCTTTATGCCAAACTTCAAAATAATAATAGTTTCCTGTAGAAAGCGTAATATCGGCAGATGTTTGGTTCGTCTCTACTGCTTTTGCAAACTCTTTACGATAAGTCCAAGTAATAACGGAAGCTATCATATCCAAATTTTCCTTAGTATCATCGGTACTTAAAAAGAATCTTACTTCATCATCTCCTGTTACATTAAAAGTGTAATTACCAGACTGTGGCACCGTCAAATATCCTCGAATCAACGAGCCATAATCTGTTCCATATTGCGAACTCTCATACTCATTTCCATCAACAGTCACAATCGAAACGGTACCCGGTGATTGCAAGGTAGTAATAGCTTCAGTTGCATCTGGATGGTTCGGAAAAGTAGGAAGATGTATCATGTAATCTAGCCTACTATTATCTATATTTTCCCACAATAACCATTCAAGTTCTCCTTGATTGCCGAGGCAAGCTGGTTGAGCCAAAGGACTATTCGTAAAAACAAAAAAGCAAAAAACAAATCCAAATATTTTATAAGAAAATCGTTTCATGGAAACTAGATAAATCGATATGAAAAAATAGGAGTAAACCGTTGAAGCTAATTTTGTTATTACAACAAAAAGCCTAATGGATTCTGGTCGAATCGGTAATAATTAGGCAATACATAACTATTCAAATCTGAAGGCGAAACACCAAACCATGTTCCCAACTCAGCAAATACTTGGTCTGCGGCTGTAGTTGGCAATAAGTTACCTCGCTGAGAAACCATTAGATTACTCGCTAAATCCAATGACGGGTAGCTCCCATAAACTTGTCCGCCTTTTACCGCACCGCCAGCTACCATCATATTTCCTCCCCAAGCGTGGTCAGAACCATTGCCATTAGAAGTCAAAGTTCTGGCAAAATCAGAGATGGTAAACAGCGTAACTTTGTCTCTTAATCCAGTATCTGCTTCATCCAATGCTTGGTAAAATTGATTAATGGCATTACTCAGTACTCCTAGCATAAAGGTTTGATTATTCAATACTTCATCGTGGTGGTCCCAACCGCCAAAAGTGACAAAGAAAGTCTGCCTTTTTTGGTCTAAGGCTTGAGCAGAAGAAATTACTCTTGCCATCATTCGCAGACTTTGTGATAAGTAGTGGTCGTCGTCTGAAAAAATGGTCGGAAAGGTGCCCGTTTGCATCATTGCCGATTCAAAAACCTTTTGAGAAGCAATGGTCTTCGTCGTTAAATTGGCAAAGGTTTCTTTGAAAACATTTCCATATATATCTGACATCAAGCTATCTACACCTGTATTACGAAGTCGATTAAGAATCCCTGCATCACTTGTTCCTAATTGTTCAATTCCTGTCGCTCCATTTCCTCGATTACTAATAGAATATTCCAATACCTCTCGACCTGACTGAAATACATTTCGTCCTGACAAAGAAATATTCATGGATATACCACTTGTTCCATTCGTAGCATTTAATAAATCAGCCATTCTTCCACCCCATCCAATGGCATTTCGTTGGTCAGGTAAAGAAGTTTGCCATTGTTCAATCTGGTCAGAATGCGAAAAAAGTCCCAAAGGTCTTTGTTTACCACCATTACGATATTCATCATAATTAGCAATCGGCTCAACCATCGTACCGACATTAGAAATAAAAGCTAAATCCCTCGCCTCGTACATACTCGCCACATGTGGCATAGAAGGATGCACACCTAATGTACGTCCATTATTCGTTCCCGAAAGACCAATAATACTATCTTTAGGAATCGCTAGGTTAGACCTAGTTATCGAATATTCGGCATGTTCCGCATCTCCTTTAGGCATCAACATATTAAAAGAGTCATTGCCACCCGCCAATAGAATACAAACCAATGCTTTGTAATCTTCTGGAGGTGTCGAAGAAGCCATTGACAAACGATTCGTCGCCATTAAATTATAAAGCGTATTCATCGAAGTCACAGAGCCAATAGCGGCACAACTAGCTTGTCCTAAAAATTTACGTCGATTGAGTTTATGGAACATATGATTTTTTTTTACTGGTTTCGGGTTTCGGGTTTCAGGTTTCGGGTTTCAGGTTTCGGGATGTTATCTAAAAATTAGGTAATCGGGAGAAATCATGGTCAGAAAAATAGCGGTCCGCCCTATCAAATAGGCACGATGTGGAGGAAATTCAGAAACCGTCTTTTTGATAATGGATTTTGTAGTCTCGGTCATTTGACCATGCGTTAAAATTAAATCTAGACGTTCTATTAGTTCATCAATTTTACCTGCTTCTCCTAATTGGATTTCGTGAGAAAGGTCAAGATTAACTCTATGGTAAGTAGTAGTTGCTTCTCCGTTAAAAATATCTGCATGCTGCATGACATCGTAATCTTTCATCACCCAATCATGTAGTTCATTGCCATACCCCATAATAGAAACAGAGTTGGTAATTTGAAATTCGGGAGCGACCAAATCATTTTCTTCTACACTTCCAATTGGTTGGTAATTAGATTGGAAAAAATTAAAAACAGAGGGAGACGCTAAAGGGCGTTGGAAGGTTAAATTATTAAAATCATTCATTGTATTCCGATAAGTTCCTTCTTCGCTGGCGGCATTGAAAGCACGAGAAACATGGGTATATCGAACCATTGGTTCTCTCAACATACCACCAAAGGCATCATCCATATTGGGGCAAGCTCTCGCCTCTGGATCTAATAAAATAGCTTTCAAAAAGGCTTGCATATCTCCTCTCACCCCTTGTCCATTATCATCAAAAGCAGCGGTCACTCTGGCAATATATTCGGGAGAAGGATTAGACTTGACTAAACGTTGAATTAATAATTTGCCAATAAAAGGGCCTACATTCGGATGGTTAAATAAATTATCTAAAGCATCCTGTACATCCGCCAATCCATCAACAGGATTTCTATCAGGAACAACCATGCCATTTAGTAAAGTTTTAGTTCCTGGCTCATGCCAAAAATTATACATCTGCATCGGCACCGTATAACTTTCTTCCCGGGTTGGATTTCGGCCAAAAAGAAAGTTATCTCCCCAAGTCATTCCAGTAAAAATTTTGGCAAATTCTTGTATATCTTCATTATCATAGGTAGGAATAAACTGTCCGTTGCCGTCAATTTTTCGGCTACCATCTGGATTCAACTCATATAAACCAATCGTAAAGAGTTGCATTACTTCTCTAGCATAATTTTCATCAGGAAATCGGTTAGTAGAAATATCAGATTTTGGGTTATTCATGTGGGTCAAATAAACCCCCATCGCTGGGTGAAAGGTAACATCTTCTAACAAGTCTCTAAAATTGCCAAAAGAATTCCGCATCAGCATATCGTAATAATTGGCTAATGCCAGCGGCACATCGTCTAATTGTGGCAACTCAGAAACAACCATAATTTCACTTAAGGCAAGTGCTACTCTACTTCTCAATAAATCTTGAGCCGTCATCACATATTTCCACCATCCAAAATGCCAATAGCGCAAAAGTGGTTGAATATTGGTCACATCTCCTCCTTGTGTCAACACTGAATCAGCGGCCCAAAGTGTTAGTTCCTTCACATAATCTTCTAATAAAAATTCGGGTTGTAAGGCAAATTGTTCTTCTAGCCATTTTTCTTCTCCTTGTTGAGCAACATCAACAATAGTCTCATAATTAGCGCCAAGGGTAGCTTGTCCTAGAAAACGAGAGGTAGCAGTTAAATTAGGTAAGAAACCATTGTCTTGGATGGTATTCTCAGCTTTAGTTGTATTCGATTCACTACTACTAGTGACGACTACCTCGCTAAATTTACCAGCACCAATGGTAATAGGCCCATTTTGCCCAAAAAGATAGGAAGCAATAAATAGATTAACAATTAGAAGACAGGTTGTTCTAAAATGCATATATACTCGGACTTTATAAAATCAATAAAGAATAAATTCCAAATGGTTAAAAAGGGAAAGTTAAGACTAAGGCAAAGTAAAATAATTAATTAGCCATTTATGAGTTCATCTTTTTTACTAGCATCCCGTCCGCTATGCGGTTCACCCGTACGGGTTCATGCCTTGTCTAGGAAAAAAATATTTCCTCAAAATGACCACTTTATTA
>CALLVC010000166.1 GCA_938010785.1 uncultured Saprospiraceae bacterium | reverse complement strand
TTAGTGTTTTTAGATATTGAAATGCCAGATGGAACAGGCTTTGACCTGTTGCAGAAATTTAGCGAAATACCTTTCCAAGTAATTTTTGTTACCGCGCATAATCAATATGCCCGAAGAGCTATCAAATTTGGTGCTTTAGATTATTTATTGAAGCCCATTATCTCAGATGAATTTATCGAAGCGGTACAGCGGGCAGCAAAAAAAATAAAAGAAAAAATCTCGGTTGACCAATTGCAACTGATGATGGAAACCTTTCAACTATTGCAGCAGAAAAAATTGCCTACTCGATTGGCGATTTCTACTTCGGAAGGGATTATTTACAAACAGGTAAAAAATATTATTCGGCTAGAGGCTAAGGCAAATTATACGGAGTTTACTTTTGTCGATACGCCTAAAAAGTTATTAGCTTCGATAAATCTTGGAGAGTATGAGGAACAGTTTAAACCTTATGAGGAGTTTATGCGGGTACATCGGTCGCATTTGGTGAATTTGCGGTTTGTGGAGCGATTTGTGAAGGTTAGGGGTAATTCAATTCAGATGATTAACAATGATAACATTTTAGTTTCAAGATTGCATAAAAATATATTAATTCACAAATTAACTCAATTTTAAAAACATGGCATACACATATTATGAGTCAATAAACTGGCATGATGGTTTGGGCAATCCAGTAAGTCAGGAATGGTCCAATTTGCTTAAACTGGATGTTGCCCCCTATTTTTATTCCGGTGATATAGAAGTTATTATGTCTCAAAAATTCACGTATTTAGGCACTAATGAAGTATTAAGCCCAGAGTCATTTCAAATCTGTCCAACAATGATTCCCAACACAAAAGGAATTTTAAAAAAAGGATTCTCTCTGGTTCCTTTAATTAAATTTAATGGTAAAATAATTAAAATAACTAAACTAACTCAGTACTTTTCTTGTGATAATATGATGACTAATCCATTAGATAAAAATGGAAAACAAGTAAGCTCTTTTGATAGAAATAAGGTCCTAGTTGCAGTATCTTGTAGACCTTTGAATCCTAAGGGAAAAATTTTTATAAGTAATCCAATAGTTAAATCTAATAACATTCCTACTATTGGAGAAAATGCACCATAAATCGCTCCAAAATAAAATTTCACTTTCATTAGGCTTACTTAACAACGTAATGTTATCTTGGTAAAAGGATAAAGATACTAACTTTGTACCAACACCTATATTAAATAAAAGATTATGACAGATTTAGATTTAGCTGATATTCAATCTAATATTCTTTTTAGACACGGCCGAAAACATACACGAAACCTATTTCTATCTTTTATTCCAGACTTAGAAAACCATCCAACAATTCAAAACACCCTGAGAAACTGGCTTTCAGAGTTAAAAAATAACAATCTCATAACTTCTGCTGAAACTGCGAAAGCATCTTATATAATAAGAAAACAACAAAAGCTAGAGACTCTAATTGAAAATAGTATTCATTTCGATAATGAAATTAAAGAATTTGGTTTTGGCTCAGGCTTTTTAAATAAAGGTGATACTATAAAAATTGACCCTAGTAACCCACTTCTTTTAAAATTCATAGATACTATTGATGAAAGATTAGAAAACACCATTCAAAACCAATACGACGGGGGAACAGTAATAAATATATTTTTTAGCTCTAACGCTTACAAAAAATCTCTTCGATTATTAAATGAATCCATTGATATACCAAAAGATAGGTCCTTTGACTTAGGAATGACCTCCGGGATTGTAAGAGAATCTTTAATTGATTCAGAACTTCAGTATTGGGGTGATAATTACAACGATGAATGTCCAAAAATTGATATGCTCATCTTAATAGCAGATGACATAGAAAAAAGAATTGAAGAACAATTAAATGAAATAATAAATAGTATTCCTTCATCAATTTATATAAAAAAGTTTATTGAGTATGGTAAGCAGCTAAAAAGTAAGCAAAATAAATATCAACCGATTGAACACTTTGGTTATGCAGACGGACTTAATCAACCTAATTTCCAAAAAGATATATTAGGAAACATCAATGAAGACAAAGCAAAAATTGTTTTAGCTAATGACCCAAACGGAGGGTATGGAAGTTATTTAGTTTACCGAAAACTAGAACAACATGTTCATAAACTTAATAGCGTTTCTGAAGAAATTGCTGCAAAACTTAGTCTCAGTAAAAATGATATTGATTTAGATTTAATAGGAGCACAATTTTTTGGTAGATTCAAAAACGGCGAATCACTTTCGGATACTGACAAGCCACAATTGAAACCATCAAAAAAAGTAAGAAGTTCAGTTTTTTTTACTGATTTAGACGCTTCAAAGTGTCCTTATCATGCTCATATACGTAAAATAAACCCTGGAAAGGGGCATACTAGAGCTCCAGAAATATCTAGGATTGGTATCCCCTATGGGGACAAAATAATTAATGGGCACTCCAATTTTCAGGTAGGTTTATTGTTTATGAGCATCCAAAGAGAAATAAGTCAATTTGAAACTATTCAAAAAAGAGCAAACAATTCAGACTTAGGAAAGAAAAATTCTGGAATTGATCCAATTATAGGACAGTATATAATAGATAAAAAAAATGAAGTGCCTCCTCAAATATGGAATAAAGGGTATGGTATAAATCGTACAGATACTGTCTCACATTTTACAGACAAACTAGTAAATCTTAAAGGTGGCGAATATTTATATGCTCCTCCAATCAGTTTTTTTAATAAATTTCAAAAGAATCCAATAATTTAGATTTTTTCTAAAATTGATTGATTAATAAAATTAATGTGGTAAAAGAAATATTCTTGTCTTTATTAATTTCATTTAATTTCATTAATAATAAGCTAATCAGCCAAAATGCTGCCAGCATTTTCAAAAAAATAACCGTAGAACAAAATCTAAGTTCTCAGACAGGTAATTTTTACTTCTTTAAAGAATCAAATGGACCAATTTGGATAAGTTCTTATTATGGGTTAAATCGTTATGATGGGAAAACCATCAAAAATTATTTACCTGAGGAATCGAATCAAAGTGCTTTAGCAGATGGTGAAATAATAGGTCCTTTATTAAAAAATAAAGAAAATGGTTTCTGGCTAAGTACAACAAATTTTCTTTATAAATATGAATATAAAACCGACCAATTCGAACGTTTCAACTTACAACCACCGTTCAATCGCAATAATAATTTATTATATTTTGAAAGTTCTAAAAACCAACTATGGCTTAGAAATGATAAGCAATTAATAAGACTAACCACAACTAATTTTAAAGATTTTGAGGTAATAGATAGTTTAAATCAGTTATATGGAAATGGTCTTACCTTAATAAAAAATTATCATAAGGAGACTTATCTTCTTTTATTACCAAAAGTTAATGGTTTTGATTTAAAAGAATATGACAGCAAAAAATTAATCTCAAAAAGTACATTTCCTAAAAAAAACAACCATAAATCTCCTGTCAATGCTTTTTTATTAGAGGACGAAAATATTATTTGGGTCGCTACTGATAAAGGGCTCCTAAAGACCAATCTTAATGAAGAAACAACAACCTTATTTAATATCTTTCAAGAAGAAGTCCTGATAAATTTGGTTGATATTAAAAGGTTAGATGAAGAAAATATCATCATTGCCACACGAAATAAAGGACTTTATATATTCAATACTGATTTAGAAAAATTTACCAGAACTATTTTTGAGCAAAAAGAAAGTCATATTGCACCTTTTCAGCAAAACATCAGAAATATTTTTATTGATGACCAGAAAAATTTATGGATTAACTCTCCTAATAATGGTATATACTTCACTAATTTAAAAAAAAATAAATTCTCTTCTTACCTACAAAAAACTACCACCAACATTAATTTTAAAAATACTGTTGGTGGTTTAACAACAGATTCTAAGGGCCAACTCTGGTCCATAACCACAGAAGGAATTTTTGTTTTTGATAAAAATGGAAATCCGTTAAAAGAATTTTGGCACTTAAGTGAAAACAGTGCTCCCTATTGGGGCAAACAGGCGCATTATCTATTTTGCGACAAAACAGATAGAATATGGATATTAACCGAGGATGGCGTTTTTATGATTCCCCCTCCCTATAAAAACATAAAAACAATTGGTTTATATAACCACGATTCTAAGAAAATCTCTCCAATCTTATTCATGTGCCAATTATCAAATCAAAAAATTATTTTACTAAGTTATATGGACGGGGCATTCGAGATTGAAAAAAATAATAATGATTTTTTGCTAAAGCCTTTTTCTAAGCTTCCGACCAAAAGCACTTATACTTATTCATATACTAAGGGAATCAAATTATTCAGTAAAGATAGAAAGAGTCTTCTTTTATTTAAAGAAACTAATAATTGGGAAAAACCTGATACTTCTTTTACATTCTCCTCTTTTATAACAGGTATTGCTAAGCAAAATAATCAAAAAATATATTGGATAAGTTCTTCATCAGGATTAACTAAAATATCTCAAAAGGCTAATACTTTTTATCTGGAAAAAGATACTCTTTTTAAATATGAAAACCTTAAGGGGATAATAATTGACAATCAAGATAATCTTTGGATTAGTAGTACTAAAAATATTATAAAATATAACCCAAATAAATCAACTATCGAAGAGTTTTCAAGTGAAGATGGATTGCAATCTAAAGAATTTGTTGATTGGTCCTATACGAAAGTAAATGATTCCATTTTTGCATTTGGAGGCGAAAATGGTTTAAATCTATTTAATTCAAAAGAAGTTTTCCCAGCCCAATACAAAGTTAATCCAACAATCATTTCATTATCTATAAATGATAAGATTTTAGAGAATGATATAAGAAAATATAATGATGCAATATTTAATACTCTTAAGTTATCATCCATTCAATTACCTTTTGATAAAAGAACTCTTTCTTTCAGATTCTCGGCTATGGATTTCATAGACCCCGACGCAAACGAATTCAAATACCGCATCACCCCCACTGAAACCGAATGGGTCCACTCGGGCACCGAAAACTTCGCCCGCTACGCCAACCTTGCCCCAGGCGATTACACCTTCGAAGTAGACGCCACCAACTCCGACGGCATCTGGTCCAACAAGCCTGCCCAATTGGATATTACCATCCTCCCTCCTTGGTATCAAACTTGGTGGGCCAGAACATTGGCAGCATTGGGCATCGCAGGAATCGTCTTTCTAATCTATCGCAACAGAGTCCAACAAATCCAAAAAGAGGCCGATTTTAAGCGCAAAGAAGCAGAATACAAACAATTAGCTGCTGAGACAGAAACCGCCGTTCTACGCCTCCAAATGAACCCCCACTTCATCTTTAATAGTATGAATTCGATTAGTAGTTATTTATTACAAAAAGACATCGAAACAGCTAATGATTATTTGGGCAGATTCGCCAAATTGATGCGTAAAATCTTGATAGTGGCAGAGGAACCCTACTTACCATTGTATGATGAAATTGAGTTATTGGAGCAGTATATGCAAGCAGAAGCAATGCGATTTGAAGAAAAATTTCAATATGAATTTATCGTAGCTGAGGCAATAGATACTGATGAAGTTTTGATTCCTACTATGATTTTACAGCCCTTTGTAGAAAATGCCATCTGGCATGGTATCTCTAGTAAAAAAGGAAAAGGGAATATTGAAATTCGTTTTGAACTCGAAAACAAAAAATTGATTTGTAGTATTACAGATAATGGCATCGGCCGTAAAGCGGCCAGTCAAAAAAGTAGCAGCAGTCATGAATCTAAAGCAATTTCTATCACTCAAAGACGATTAAACTTACTTGTTTCAGAACATAATCTTTCCTTTCAACCTTCCTTAGTTATCGAAGATTTAGTCAGCCCACAAAATCAACCAATCGGAACAAAGGTAATTTTAACCCTTCCACAGATTTAGTTCCTACATCCAAACCTACCACTCCTACATCCAAACCTTACCTTCGTTCATGCCCTATTTTTTTCTCCTTTCTTCTCCCTTACCTTTGAATCAACAACACATTTTTTAGTAATCGAATCATTAAACATGAAGAAATCTCACCTAGCCATCACTGCCCGCACAGGCCTCCTCTTCGTCAAAAGAGCAGAGATATTATACTGCTGTTCTGAGGGTGCTTATACGCATATGTATTTAGAAGGCGGCAGAAAATTAACCGTCTCCAAGAATCTAAAAGAAGTAGAAGCCACCCTACAAGACGAACAATTTGTACGAATCCATGCCTCTCATTTAGTGAATTTGGACCATACTATAGGTTACATAAATAACAACCACAACTGTGTCAAAATGAGCAATGGAGAGGAATTGAATGTGTCGAGAAGTCGTAAGCAGGAGCTGATGGATTGTTTTGTCCGGATATAATTAACCCATCGATTACGTAAAAGTATAACCCCAAATCAAACAATAGCGAACAGGTTAATGACCTGAATCGCCTCTGTACCCTTATTTTCTAACCTTGCTATACTGAAAAAAGTAGGAAAAGAGTTGAGACTGGTGTCTCGCCCCTTAATGGAAGAACCATGTCTCATTGGAGAATCGACTTAGGTATTCCTCCCTATTTCTTGAAAGTAGTGGCAACAAAACCGTTTACAATGGTTACCTTATTTTCTTTAAGAAATTTCATTATTACAGTTGATTCTATTGACATGTAAATCCCCTAAAATGCTGCCTTGTTTAGGAGGCAGCATTTTGTATTTCTATCAATTTTTCTCCCAACCATTTTTTTAGTATTAACGGTTTCGTATTAATTAACAACTTTTCAAAAGATTTAATAGGAAGGCTATTTTGATTCTTGCTAGTATATATCCCTATTAATTTCTTAGTTAAGTCAATAAAATTAATATACGCATCAGTTTTTATGGAAGATAGTTTTTCATTTCTTTTCATCATCTTTTTGAAAGAATTCATTTCATAGTTAAGAGGACTTAAGTATTCTTTTGCCCCATTTACTACACCTTCAAAATAAGCACGTATCAAAAGGCTTTTGATTTTTGGTAAATAAAGGGCGCTATTTTTTGGTTTAAGTTGGCTTAATAATTTAATGACTAAATGATGTTTTTTTTCAAAATTTGCCTTATAGGCATAAAGTAAAGTAACCAAACTTGGTTCTCCATACAGATACTTTTTATGATTCTCGATAAACTTATCTGTCCAATCCATTTCTTTTAAGCCAAATCCCATCAATCCTATGTTTAGAAAATCTATGTCCCTCATTTTTCCATTGATAATCAGTAGTTGGTCTCTAACCCCTATTTTATATAATTCAAAAGATTCTTTAATACCGAACTTTTTCTGAATTAGCTCATTCGTAAAAGTAAAATTTATTAAATGGACTAATAAATTAGTTTGATGAGTTGCTTTTAGCTTCCCCCAATTGGCAAATATCTTTTCTTTATATTTCAGATATAAATCTGGCTGTTTATTTTTATGAAGGTCCAATGCCATTTGAAATAGGTCTTTCAGTTGAAGTTTACCTGTAAAGTTTACTTTCTTTGTTTTATTAAAAATATTTTCAATTGCCATGTTTTCTGCTAAAATCTGAATATTAGTATCCTCATAAAACGCAACTAGATTTTCGGTAGACTTCCTTAAATTTACTGAATTTGCCACATATTTTGGTGTCTCTGCATGGGTGTGTAAATTATGATACAACTGAAAGGACAATAAAAAATCATCTCCATCCAATAAATATTCCTGAGTCTCCAGTTCTTTAATCAACTGTTGACTAGCCCCATTAAATAATTCATAATTCCGCTCCGATAAAGCCTCAATTATCACTTTTTTCTTCTTCCGTTTCTCTTTTCTCAAATGAACATCAACTATAAAATCAGTCGCCAACTCGTATAAATCGGAACACAGATTTTGGAATTTGCTCAATTTAAACTCCTCCTTCCCATATACCTTTTTATAAATCCATTCTTGCTCTAACTCTTTAGCTACTTCAAATGGAAAAGCCTTTTTTAAAATCCTATATAAAGTGATTACCTGAGGATTGGTATTGTGATAAGGAGAATGTATAAAACGGCCAAATCGTTTCCATTCTAAAGCAGAAAAAGTAGAAATTAACTTTATCAACTTGGTTTTTTCAATTGTTTTTTTTCTAGATTTTTTTATCATTAAAATACTGATTATCAATTTTTTATATAAATTAAATCTACTTTTTACATATAAATTTAGCTAGAAAATACAAAAAATGTCTGACCTAACAAAGTACTTCTTTATTATTATTGTTCTTACAAAGAATTTCTATATCCCCCCCTTTCTAAACTTGCGCTATCATTAAAACCTCAAAAACAAACACCGCCTTACTATGAGAAGAGAACATTTGGCCATTACCACTACCACTGGACTATCTTTCGTCAAACGGTCAGACGTATTATATTGCTGTTCAGATGGCGCCTATACCAATATTTATTTAGTGGGCGGACGAAAACTAACTGTTTCTAAAAATTTAAAAGAAGTCGAATCTACGCTACAAGATGAATTATTCATCCGTATTCATAATTCACATCTTATTAATTTAGACCATGCAGTTGGGTATATTAATAACTCTTATAACTGTGTCAAAATGAGCAATGGCGAAGAATTGGCCGTTTCTCGAAATAGGAAGAAAGAGTTAATGGAATGCTTTGTAAAAATATAATATATGGATATGCTACTACTTTAAAAATATTCCTCTTCTCTATAAATACTATTTTATTGGACGATTAAAATCGCCATACAAAAAACCACATCAAAAAAGTCGATTCCAATATTTTGGAATTCGACTTTTTTTGTCTCCTTTCCGCAAAGCGGTTCACAAACAGTGTTTGTTCATCCCTATTTTCTTTGTAATATTGTCGTTTTCCTAACTACATTAGCCCATTATGAAGAAGTCTAACTTATTACTAACCTTATTAATCCTATTATTAGGGGCAACCCCCACTTTTTCCCAAAATCAATCTAGTCTTTCGCTCACCGAAATCATGAAAGGCAATCATTTTGTGGGACACCTCCCTCAAAATATTCATTGGGATGAAAATAGCCAAGACATTTATTTCTCTTGGAATCCAGAAGATGAGCTGGTTCGTAGTTTGTATACAACTGATATTCAAGGGAAAACGCCTCAAAAGGTAGCTATTGAAAAGCGAAAAATACTGCCAAGTTCTAGAGGAGGTACTTATAACCAAGACCGAACCGCTAAAGTATATACTAAAAATGGCGATTTGTTTTCACTAAATTTAGTTGATAATTCTATAACTCAAATTACCAATACTTTAGCTAGAGAAAGTAATCCTACTTTTTCTAAAGATGGGCAATCTATATTTTTTGTTCAAAGTGATAATGCCTTCAGTTGGTCCAGACAAAATGGAACCATTACGCAACTAACTAATTTCAAATCAGGAAAAGAAAAACCAAAAAATAAAATACTTAACGACCAAGAACAATGGTTGCAGGACGACCAGCTTGCTTATTTCGATATTCTAAAATTAAAAAAAGCACAAAAGGAAGCAAGAGAGGCACAAAATGACCAATTAGCCCCTAAACGACCAAAAGCCGTTTTTCTAAAAGGAAAAAACATAAATCGTATTCAGGTTAGTCCTGATGGCCGATTTGTTACCTATCTCTTGTCAAAATCTGCTAATAGCAAGCGAACTAAGGTTTCAGACTTTGTAACAGAGAATGGCTATTTGAAAGATTTAAATGCTCGTTCAAAAGTAGGAAGTGCTCAAACAACTTATGAAAGAGGAATTTTTGATACTCAAAAAGATACTGCTTATATCATTGATAATCAGCAAATTGAAGGAATTTTCGACAAACCCGATTTCCTTGAAAATTATGTAGTCAAAGACACGACCTTTTTTCCGAAGTATAAAAAAGCTAGGGATGTCATTATGTTAAACCCTACTTTCAATCAGGCTGGAGATAAAGCAGTAATGGTAGTTCGGTCTATGGATAATAAAGACCGTTGGATTATGTCCTTAGACATGGAAACGGGAAAATTAACCACCTTAGACCGACAACGAGATGAAGCTTGGATTGGTGGTCCAGGAGTCGGTGGATGGAATTTTTCTAGTGGGAATATTGGCTGGATGAAGGATGATTATACCATTTGGTTTCAATCAGAAGAAAGTGGCTATTCCCATTTGTATAGTCTGAATACTAAAAATGGAAAGAAAAAAACACTCACAAAAGGAGACTTTGAAATTTTAGATGCGCAATTGTCTAACGATAAAACGCATTTTTATTTTAGTAGCAATGAAGTAAGTCCTGCCGAACACCATTTTTATAAAATGAAAGCTAGTGGAGGCAAAAGAGAACAACTTACTTCTATGGAAGGGAATAATGAAGTGACCCTTTCTCCAGATGAAAAATACTTAGCCATTCGATATTCCTATTCTAATAAGCCTTGGGAATTATTTGTGATGCCAAACAAAATAGGCGCTAAAGCAGCAAAAGTTACTGACTCTACTACAGATGCTTTTAAAGCTTATAACTGGCGAGAACCAGAATTGGTTAAGTTTAAAGCTAGTGATGGAGTCCAAGTTCCTGCAAGATTGTATCGTGGAAAAGGTGGTTCGAATGGAAAACCTGCCGTTATTTTTGTGCATGGAGCTGGATATTTACAAAATGTCCATAAATGGTGGAGCAGCTATTATAGAGAATACATGTTTCATAATATGTTGGTAGATAACGGCTATACCGTTTTGGACATCGACTATAGAGCAAGTAATGGTTACGGAAGAGACTGGCGTACAGCGATTTACAGACATATGTGCGGCAAAGATTTAAATGACCAAGTCGATGGTGCTAAGTATTTAGTGGATGAATTAGGAGTTGATAAAAATAATATTGGCATTTATGGTGGTTCTTATGGTGGCTTTATTACTATTTTTGCGTTATTCAACCACAACGACGTTTTCAAAGCTGGTGCAGCCTTGCGTTCCGTCACAGATTGGGCGCATTATAATCACGGTTATACCTCCAATATTTTGAATACACCAGTCGATGACCCTGAAGCGTATCGAAAAAGTTCGCCGCTTTACTTTGCCGAAAATTTTGATAAAGGAAAATTAGTGATGTTACATGGCATGGTAGATACGAATGTGCAATTTCAAGACGTTGTTAGACTTTCCCAACGTTTAATCGAATTGGGAAAGAAAAACTGGGATGTCGCTATTTTCCCAATGGAAGGTCATGGTTTTGTCCAATCCAGCAGTTGGGCAGATGAATACCGTAGAATATTTGAACTTTTTGAAGAAGAGTTGAAGTAGGCGGAATGGCTGAGAGGCTGAAGGGCAAAAAGGCCTCTCAGCCCTTCAGCCTCTCAGCCACTCAGCCTTTTAAACCTTATAACCTTACTTTAATATGCCAATTTGGTTAGATGCTATTTTTGAGATTTTAAAATTTACGATTCCTGCGCTGATAATGTTTTGGGCCATACAAAATTTATTCAAGGAATTCCTCCAGGGTCAGCAGCAGATGCGTTTGATGGAAATCAAACAGCAACAAGGCAGTACAACACTTCCTTTACGTTTACAAGCCTATGAACGCTTGTCTCTATTCTGTGAACGAATTTCTATTCCTAATTTAGTGATGCGCTTAAAAACGCAAGATATGCAGGCTGGTGCTTTAAGAGTAGCTTTGATGATGGCCATTCAACAAGAATTTGAGCATAACTTGACGCAGCAAGTTTATATCTCTGAGCAACTTTGGGAAATCATTAAACTTTCTAGAACTGATACGATTAATGTAGTGACTACTGTAGCGGAGGGGATAGACCCAAAAGTAGATGCAAATGAATTAGTTAAAGCACTATTTGCATTTTTAGAATCTAGAGAAGGCTCGGCATTATTGACTGCTCAGGCGGCTATTAAAAAAGAGGCTGGTTTGTTGTTTGGGTAGATTGAACAGTGTTAGGCTTTAAGCCAAATTGAAAATATAGTTCATACTCCCTAAATCCAGCTAGTAGCATTTTTACCAGATGGATTTATGAAGTATGAAGAAATAGGCAATTTATAGTCTATGCTTGCCTTATAATTTATCTACTTGCACCTCAATTGTATATACCTCAGCCGGTAACGGCAAGTCATCTTTAATATCTGGATAGGGGCTTACATCAAGTAAAGTATAAATGTAGTTATCCAAAGTATCTGTTGCTAAATCTTCCTTTCCTGCTTGCATAATTAAATCTACAGTAGATGTTTCATTTACCAATATTTGAATTGCTGCTTGACCTTGCCAAATACAATCTACCCCATTTGGACATCTTGAATCCTCTACTAATTTATCAAATGAGATAGTTAATTCACCTGCTTGAATATCACTGGACGCCCCTAATTCAAGGGCGATAGGCTCCCCAAATTTATTATCGGTTGGTGTTTCTTCCCTTTTTTCATCACAAGCTGTAAAGGTAAAAAAAGCACCTAGGATAAAAATAAATAATTGCATAGTTTTCATGTTCTAAAGAGTTTAGCAAATTCCGTAAATACTAGTACAGTGTGTAAAAATTTTTTTGAAATTTAGTACACTGTGTACTAGATTAATATAACGACTAAGTAATGAATTAATTTCTTCTAACAATTTATTTTTGAAAACTTTTACCTCGGACTATTAGTAACGAACAAATAATAAGTCCGTCATTTGGAGATAAATATTTTGAGTCAAGACTAGGCATTTTTGAAGGAATAGCCAGCTATTGCTGATAACCTGCCTGCCGGCAGGCAGGAAATAACGACGTATTGGCTCAAAAGATTATCGGCGAAATGGTGGAGTTATTCTTTACTCGTTACTTAGTACGTCGTAGTGCTTAAAATTGGGAAAGGGCAACAACATACTTGTTGTTACCCTACCAACGCGCTCTCAAACGAGAATTTTTTGTTTAGAAACTTATTTCGTAACTGTTCAGCACTTACTTTTTTAACCATAAAGCGCATATTCATGCCAACTTGTCAATTACTTATAAATGATAGCACTTGTGTATTAACTAAGGCAAAGTAAAATAATTAATTAGCGCCAAAATAACCATAATTCAAATAAATCCAAATTTTCAAACCATATATGTACGTGCTTAGCGTATGTCTAAAATTCCATTGATTGACTGCAATTGGCAAATTTTATCCTGAATTGCGTTAAAAATACCTGCCTCTGCCGGCAGGCAGGCTCGCCATAGCAACGGCTATGTCTGCGTTTTTTGCCTTATAATTTCCTCACTTTCGCGCAATCATGAAAATCTAGACATACTCTTAATCTTTTGCTCCTACAGGTGTATGTTCTAGCAAATAATTCGTCATCAAATTATACAAATGTTGCGTGGTATTTTTACCTTCATAAATCCCATGTGAACGATTTGGATAAGCCATCATTTGAAAGGGACGGTTGTGTTTTATCAATTCATTAATCACAACTTCTGCATTTTGGTAATGTACATTATCATCACCTGTTCCATGAATTAATAATAAATTACCTTGTAGATTTTTCGCATACGTCACGGGAGAACCTTCTATAAAATCTTCTTTATTTTCCCATGGAACGCCCATATATCGTTCTTGATATACATTATCGTACAACAGTTGATTCCCTACTGGGGCTATAGAAACGCCCGTTTTATAAATTTCAGGATATCTAAACAACAAATTTAACGTCATAGAGCCTCCTCCACTCCATCCCCATACCGCAATCCTCTCTGGGTCTATGAATGCGTGTTTTTGAATCAGTGCTTTAGCGCCCATTGCCTGGTCTCTTGAATTCACTACGCCAATCTTACGATAGATACTTTTTCGCCAATCTCTTCCTTTTAAAGCTGGTGTACCTCTATTGTCCATCGAAATAACTATATATCCTTTTTGGACCATCATCCGATGCCATAAAGAAGTCCAAGAATCTGTAGCAGTCTGTCCCCACGGTTCTCCATATACATGGAAAAGAACAGGGTATTTTTTGCTAGCATCAAAGTCTTTTGGCTTTATCATCAAACCATCCATCGTCACCTTATCTTCTGTTGTCACTTGAAAAAATTCTACTTTCGTAAAATCTAACTTATCAACTTTTGCTTTATATTCCTTATTGGCGACTAAAGTTCTAAGAGTCTTGTGACTTGGCAAGGATACTAATTCTATAGTTGGAGGCGTATTCGTGTTTGACCAACTATTAATCGCATATTTCCCATTGGGAGAGATATTATATTTATGCACTCCAGGTTGATTATCTGGTGTCAATTTTTTAGCTTTTCCTCTACCATTCAAAGACATCTGATACAAATATCGTTGAGTTGGGTTATTAGGAGAGGCATTTACGTATATTCTATTCTTATCCTCTTCTACTTGGTGAAAACGTGCAATATCAAAAGTTTCTCTAGACAGTAACTTTTCTGACTTACCATTCATCGCGACTCGATAAAGTTGTCGCCAACCATCTTTCTCACTTATATTTAAAAATGCGCTTCCTTTTTGGATAATTGGTAAATCTGTCATATCCCAAGCTAAGGTTGGGTCTGGATGTGTGATG
>CALLVC010000165.1 GCA_938010785.1 uncultured Saprospiraceae bacterium | reverse complement strand
CCGGCAGGCAGGCTCGCCATAGCGGTGCTATGTCTGTAAGCCTCCCATCCGCTTTGCGGTTCACCCGTACGGGTTCATGCCTTGTCTAGGAAAAAAATATTTCCTCAAAATGACCACTTTATTAATTTATTTTGCCTTATTGAAAATTGTCCTCATATGGGTAAGCTACTATTTTTCCTTTTCATCAAGCCACTCTCCTATTTACCCTTTCCTATTTTATATCGGATTTCTGATTTTTTCTACTTAGTAATTTTTTATGGTATTAAATACCGTCAAAAAGTAGTGTTTGAAAATATTAAAAATGCCTTTCCAGAAAAAACGGAAGCAGAAATAAAAACAATTGCTAAAGGTTTCTACAGTCATTTTTGTGATTTAATTATTGAGGCCATCAAGATGTTTAGCATCTCCGAAGAAGGCTTAAAAAAGCACTGCAAAATACTCAATCCAGAACTAATGGAAGCCTATGCAGCACAAGGCAAAAGTTTAATTATTCCAGCAGGTCATTACAATAACTGGGAAATGGCTGCAACGGCTAGCAACCAACAAATTCCTCATCAATCTATCGGCATTTATGCGCCGCTAAAAAATGAATTCATCAATGAGCAAATAAGAAAATCTAGAGCTAGGTTTGGTTTAGAATTATTACCCAAAAAAGAAGTGAAAGCAGGTTTTCAAAAAGATAAGAATCGGTTAACTGCTGTTTTGTTTGGTGCAGACCAATCTCCTACTTTGGCACGAACAGCCTATTGGACCACTTTCTTAAACCAAGAAACGGGGGTAATGATTGGTTCTGAAAAATATGCAAAACAATATGACTATCCTGTTGTTTTTGGAAAGGTAACGAAGGTCAAACGAGGATATTATGAGTTTGAATTTATTCCTCTGGAAGATAATCCAAAAGAAACATCTTTTGGAGAAATCACCGAAAAACATACTCGTTTATTAGAATCTATTATCATTGAAAATCCGCAGTATTGGTTGTGGTCACATAAGCGTTGGAAGCGGAAGAAACCTGTTTAAATGATGAACGAGCGACCCCGCAGGGTGAAAGTCCTGAGGACTTTCAAGCGAGAGAACCACGAAGTGGGAGGGCGGGCAAACGATAAACGATGAATTCGGTGTGAAGTAAATTTAAAATAAATCGGTCATCAAATAATATATGAAAATACTTAGAGTAAGTCGAGAAGAGATTGATAAAAGTAAATGGAATAGCTGTGTGCATTATGCCAACAATGGCAATGTGACGGGTTATATGTGGTATTTAGATGCCATTACTAAAGATTGGGAAGGTTTGGTAGAAGAGGGGTATGGTTCTGTTTTTCCAGTTATTTGGAAGAAAAATTGGTTGGGCCGAAAAAGTGTTTATCAACCAGAATTAATTACAGAAGGGGGCATCTACTCTGAAAATGTCTTGTCTGGCAGTCGCATCAAACATTTTATAGAAGCTTTACCTGCGGAATATAAATCTTTAAAAATCAATATTTCTAATCAAGCAAAAATTCCTTCTAGCTTAGGGTTAAAAGTTGAAAAACTAAGTCGGCGTCAACTGATACTTAATAATTCTTATGAAGGTCTATCCGAAGACTTTTCTCCGATTTTCCAACAACAACTGGCAAAAGCTGCTGACCTAAAACTACAACCAGCGTCCAATCTAAAACCTGAAAAAGTTGTTGCTTTCTATAAAGCGCACTCTAAAAATTATAAAAAAGAAAATTACTTTGCCTACCTCCGCATCATGTATAATGCCATGCATCGTGGATGGGGTTTTGCCAACGGCATTTCTGATAATAATGGTAACTTATTGGCGGTCTACTTTTTCATTTATAGTCATGGAAAAATTATGATGTTATTACCCGCCGTTTCTAAAGCTGGAAAAGCAAAAGGGGCAGCAGAATTATTGTTAAGTATGTTATTGCAAACGCACGCCAACAAACCTGTTTTATTAGATTTTAATGGTTTTGAAGATATTGGCGTAGGCAGCCAAGAACAGATTTATTATCAAGTCTCGAACCGGTAGCACAGGATTCATCCTGTTCTGTTTCAAAGTCTTTAGACTTTGACTCTATAATATTTGGGGTAGCAAGTCTGAAGACTTGTATCCCGAACAAGATAAATCTTGTGCTACCAGCTACCAACTACGCTTGCCCTTTCAACACCTTCTTAGTCGAGTTTGAAGTTGTTTCATTCGCAGTCTCTTCCGCTGTACTCGTTTGTTCAACAACTGCTATCTCCACAGGATTTGGAAAAGTTGTCTGCCCTACCAATCCACCACTAAACATCAACCCTGCCGCTAAAGCAGCTACCGCTTTCCAATTACGATTAGGCTTAACCTCCATTGGGAAAGGCATGGCTTTATTCAATTGCATTTCATTAAAGACCCCACAAATTTTACCATTATTATTTTTGTAAAAATTTAGAATCTGTCCATCAGACATCGTTCTAAAGTCAACAATCGTTTTATCACAAGACCCACAAAATTTACCACCTTTGACAGGAGTCATTTCATTAAAATTTTCGCCACAAGGTTCAGGAATGGTTAAGGTTAAAGCTTTCTTTTTTGGAGACATAAGATTGATTTTTAGTTGGAGTATAAAATTGTATTTACCTATTAGATGCAACGAAAGCTAGAATTACATAAATGATTATTAACTTTTTTCAAAAAAAGATAAACCTGCACTAATATATTTTCCTTACCTTTCTGCTCAAATAATATTTCCAGCCTTTAGTTTCATTAAATTTCACACCAAAAATTTATCTAATGTTAGCTATTCAGAAAAAGTTATCAAACACTTTCTATGCCCTATTGAGTTTACCTGCAACAGCAATGGGCTTTGCCCTATGTGTGCAAATTGCCGCTTTGAGCTGGATTTTGAATACTAAGTATGGATTTAGTTTAGAAGATATTGGATTAGTCTGGTTAGCAGGACCAATGGCTGGAATTTTTGGACAGGTAATCGTAGGTCTGGTCAGTGATAAAGTTTGGTTTTGGGGAGGTAGAAGGCGCCCTTTTATACTAATAGGAGGCACCTTAGCGGCCTTAATGATTTTGGCATTACCTAATTTAGATGTGATAAATAGTGCTTTAGGCTTGGATAGCATTATGGGCGTAGCCTTAGTAGTTGCTTTAACCTTAGATTTATCCATCAATATCAGTTTCAATCCTACCCGTTCAGTGATAGCGGATGTAACGCCGCTAGGAGAAAAAAGAACAAGGGGCTACACCATTATGCAGACCGTATCGGGTTTTTTTGGCGTATTAGCCTATTTAATTGGAGCTTTTATTAGTAATTATACCCTAATTTATATTGGAGCAGTATTAGTTTTTTTATTTTCAATTTTACCAATATTTTTTATCGAAGAACCAAGAAGTTTGGAAGCAGAGAAAAATGAATTAACCAATGACCCCAAAGAAGCTATTGCGCATAAGGATACAGACATTGGTGAATTTTTAAAAATTTGTTTTGCCCATGCTTTTACCTGGCTAGGGGTCCAAACCATGTTTGTATATTCTTTTGCTTTTGTCAAGACGAACATCATGGGATACGGCTTACAAGAAGAATTAGGGCAAGATTTAAATAATGAAATTGGCTTTGGACTAGGCGTAGCTTTTGCTATATTAAATGCAGTAGGCTTTTTATTACCTGCTACCGTATTGCAACCCGTCTCAGAAAAAATTGGACGAGTTAAAACTCATACTATTTGCATAGCCATCATGGCTATTGGATATGCCGCCCTAGTTTTTCTCGGCACCACTCAAACTTCCTTTTTCATATTAATGGCATTTGTTGGTATTGGTTGGGGAGCTGTAGTAAGTTTGCCATTTGCAATTATGTCAGAAGTAATTGACCAACGCAGGATGGGGCTCTTCATGGGGCTCTTTAATCTTTCCGTAGTAATCCCTCAAATTTTTGCTTCTTTATTAGGCGGGTATTTAGATAGTTTTGAAAACCAATCCATCATATTTATCATTTCAGCTATAGCGCTAACAGTCTCCGCAGGGCTTTGGTTGTTAGTAAAAGAACAAGAAAGCAGCTTCAAAGTAGAAAATAGTAATTCACATTAAAATTGCAAAAAAGAACTTATAGTAAAAGCTAAAAAAACAGACCGCTCAAATGTTAAAAAACAAAGGATAATCTTTTTTTTAAAAATTTCTTTCTGAAAAATATTTTTTGGTTCGGTTTTTGTTCCTTAAGTAATCAGAATTGAGAAAATAAATCTTCGATTAAATCCCCTGTCTGGTTTGGATGAAGTTAATTTAATTCAAACCTATCGACAACCGTTCATCGGTGCATACTTCTCTAAAAAGGCTATAAAGAAAATAAAGAATTGTAAAAATTAATTTAAATATTAATATTTAATATATATATTATTAATTTTATATTATATTTGACTGCTCTCAATTATACTCAAGTGTATAGAAAGGAATCGAGTAAAAGAAATGATTAATACAAGTAATTGATAATCAGTCTACTAATTTCGAATATAGGGTGAGTGTTTGTTCATAGTTTTTGTTTTTATCTTGTCCCCCGACTCGCTCGGGGGTGTTTTTTCCCTCCTTCGACTTTCAACTTATGTGTTTTTAACACTATGTTTTTGTCGATAGAGGGAAAAACTTTTTTATTTGATTAAACATCATTTTGCTGTTTTTTAGATGGCAAATTTGATTAAAGATAGTGTTTGTTCATAGTGTTTGTTTTTTGTTTTGTCCCTGTCAAGTGATTTTTGACAGGGTTTTTTTTGTCTTTTTTTTCAGTATTAAGCAACCATGAGAAGATAAGGGTATATTTTAAAATGTTGTTTTCCCCTACTTTTCTAACCAGCCTTAATTATTAGCGATTGCAGAATCCTTCCTTTTAATTTTATACAATCCAACAAACAAATTCAGTCAATCATCTCCAAAAAAACTTTCCTATTTTTGAATCTCTTTTTAATTCTTTTTGTTAGGCTATTATAAACGTATAAGATATGAAAGTTAATAATCAAACTATCGCAGCTTTAAGAGAAGATTATCGAGCTAAAACCTTGGAGATAGAGGATATTCATGCCAATCCATTTTCGCAATTCAAAGAATGGTTTCAGGAAGCATTAGATAGTTCCATAAAAGAAGCAAATGCAATGACCATTGCCACGGTAGATGCCGAAGGAAAACCTTCTGCTAGAATCGTTCTACTGAAAGGCTTTGATGAAAACGGGCTTATCTTCTACACGAATTATGAGAGTAAAAAAGGGCAAGACTTAGCCGCTAATCCAAATATCGCCGCCGTATTCCTTTGGAAGGATTTGGAAAGACAGATTAGAATAGAAGGAATCGCTAAAAAAATAACCAAAGCCGCATCGTTAAAATATTTTCAGAGTAGGCCAAAAGGTAGTCAAATTGGTGCATGGGCATCTCCCCAAAGTCAGGTTATTCCAGATAGAAGCATTTTAGAGAACAATGTAAAAACATTAAAGGAGCAATATAAAAACGTTGATAATTTACCTATCCCTAATCATTGGGGAGGTTACATCATACAACCAACCATGATTGAGTTTTGGCAAGGTCGTTCTAGTCGTTTACATGATAGAATTTGTTATAAAAAAGAAGGAAAGAATTGGGCAATTGAGCGATTGGCCCCTTAGAAAGTAGGTAAAAGATAGCACTTACTATGCTTTCGAAGGAAAAACTAAAGCAAATAAACCAAATAAAACATACAACATAATAATTAAGGAAAAAGCAACTTCCCTAAATAAAATCAAGAACAGCAAAGCTAGGATTAAGAAGATAAAACGCATTTCGTTACCTGCCCATTTAAATGACTTAAATTTAAAACTAAACATGGGTAGTTCTGCGATCAATAAATAAGACAGCACTACAATCGTTGGGTATAACAGCCAGGGACTAATCACCATTTCTCTCAATCCATAAGAATCATAATGGTACATCAGCATCAATCCCACCGTAAAAATAGTACAAGCAGGGGTATTCAAGCCAATAAAGTCTTCAGATTGTCGAGTATCAATATTGAACTTTGCGAGTCGAACAGCAGCAAAAACCGTTATTATAAAAGCTGGTAAGCCGGCTAAAATCAAATATTGCGGAAAGCTTTCAAAATTTTTAGTCATCCCTCTGACCAAAAGCATGTATACAATCGCACCCGGTACAACGCCAAAAGAAACCATATCCGCTAAAGAATCAAGTTGTTTACCTAATTCGGATTTCACTTTTAACGAACGAGCCACAAATCCATCTAAATAATCCGCCCATGCTCCCACAAATAAGAATAAAAAAGCATTGAAAAAACGACCATAAAAAATACAGGCAAGTGCACAGCATCCGCAAAATAAATTAATTGAGGTAATTATATTTGGTATATTTTTTTTCATGTCGTTCGTCACAAAAGTATTACTTTTATTCTAAATTAGTAGTACCTTATAATTTGAAATATAGGGTTTTCTTATAAAAATGAAAACACCTGCTTTAGTATTGATTTGATTGGACATCGAGTCCAATCAAATCAAAAAAGGTTTTTAAAGGGTGAGCTAAAATAGATTTTCTCCGAAAATCTATTTTAGCTCACCCTTTAAA
>CALLVC010000164.1 GCA_938010785.1 uncultured Saprospiraceae bacterium | reverse complement strand
CTTTGGTCGCATCTATGATTTGTTTATTAAATTCAAAGATGGGGTCTTTCGTACTTAATAAATGCTTGGGAATCCGTTTGATATCGGCATCTAGACCGACGCATAGGAAAGATTTTTTTAGCTGAATTTGTTGGTAGAGTTGTGCTCTGGTCATATTTAATTTAAAGTGCCTTTTTTAATGCTTTGATGAAGGATTGAAAACTATTTTCGTCTTTATGACTCTTATAAACTTTATCAAAATCAAGTTTCTGAAAAATTTCAGGTGTATCGGATTCTTTATATTTTCTTTTAGAATTAGAAGTGTATTTTTTTAATAGTTCTTTAGGCTCAGATTGGAATTTGGGATTTCCGCTGAAAGTATGATTTGTCTGATAAACAGTATTAAAAGCTTGAATGTCCGCAAGAATTAAAGCCTCTTGTTCAAAAATAACGATAAATGGAATAATCATGTGATTCGTATTTTTTGCTATTTTTTGAATCTTTGAACTAATTCCTTCTATCTTCTTTTTATCTGACGGTAAACCATCTAAATCCTTTACCAAGACAACTAAGTTAATATTATACTTTTTACAATCAATATTTATTTTTCTAGCTGATTTAGTCGTCAATAAATTATCTCCCTCAATCGTTTTGCAAATAGGTATGAAAATAACTTCCTTCTTAAAAGTATGCTTTTGTAATAAAGCTTTAAGGGCTTTAGAATCATGTTCGTAGTTTTCACTGATTATTCCTATCCTCATATAACTTCTTCTTCGTCAAAAAATCCTGTGTATGTCCATAATTCACTTGCAGAACCTTCTTCTTCCTTGTATTCTATGGCTTGTTTTATCTCTTCTTCTGATAAGTGGCGCATTTTAGTACCTTTATCTTTATCATATCGAGTTAGAATGATTCTGTTTAATTCATCATTTTTTAGAATGTCTAAAGTTCTTGGGGCATGAGTCGTTATGATTATCTGTTTTTCTTCAGCTTGTTCTTTTAGGAAAGTTAGTAATTTTCTATGTTGGTTAGGGTGAACACCTATTTCTGGTTCTTCAATAATAGTTAATCCTCTGTCATAAGCTGATATCTGGGTAATGATATAAAACATTCTTTTAGTACCATCAGATAATTGATTCCAGCTTATCCAAAATCCATCCACTAAAAATTCAAATCGAATATAATCAATATCATAAGTTAGGGAATTTTCGCTTACAGTAAGTCCTTTTCCAATTCTAATATCTTTAATAGGAGAAAATTTTCTTAGATTCCTTATTGCATCTTTGTCAATTTCTAGTTTTCTTATTAGGATGTCTGCACTTTCTAGTATATCCTTATTCTGTAAATCCAAAAAGTTTCTAAAAATAAAATTTGAAACAAAGTGAAGAGGAAATAAAATTACCCCTTCTAATTCAAGAGATTTTTTATTGATTTTTATATTAATATGCCCTTCTAAACTAGTAGTTTCATTATACCGACTTTGAGTACTTGGAGAAGAAAACCAAATAAAGATTGAAGGTTGAAAATGTTTAATTAAAAAAGTTTTGGCTTTATTTCTTCGACCAGTTAATTCAGTTAAATCGAGAAATTGATATTCTATACTTTTTGAATCTTGAGCACCTTTTTCAAAAAAATATTCTTCAATCGTTTTTGCAAATTGAGAAGATTCTCTATCTAAATGTTTTACTGCAATGGCCCAAACAAATTCCTTGTCATTATAATTTATCTTAACTTTTGAATTAAACTTATTAGGGATAAGTGGGTATTTAAAATTAAAAAGCCTGTGGGTAAATTCACAAAAATTAGTCTTCCCACTTCCATTAGGTCCAATAATAATATTCAGTCCAGGATGCAGTTCAACTTCCGTATCAATAATAGATTTATAGCCTTTCAGGTGAACATGGCTAATGTAGGCAGGATTGGTATGTTTGTTTTTTGACACCTATTTGTAAAATTGAAAATTATAAATCTAAGGTATGTATTTAACAAGACTAAGAACAGAGATAAAAAACCGAAGATGACCAGTCTTGCCGTCAATCATACATCATAAATTTTACCAGCCTACCGGCAAGCAGGCATCATAAATCATACATCTATCTGGTATTATTCCTAGATGGACCTGCCCGTTCCAGTCAGGCGGGTTTATGATGTATGAATTCTGATGTATGATGCCTGCCTGCCGGTAGGCTGGTATGATTTTACTATACCCCTACTCCAT
This sequence comes from uncultured Saprospiraceae bacterium, assembly GCA_938010785.1. Lineage (GTDB taxonomy): Bacteria > Bacteroidota > Bacteroidia > Chitinophagales > Saprospiraceae > JAFMDF01. Next base: position 2,672 of record CALLVC010000164.1, on the reverse strand, counting down.
TCATCGCCTGAACCCCTTTAATCTCTGGCACTTTCCCTTGCAAAGTTTGTTCCACTCCTGCACGCATCGTCATAGCAGACATAGAGCAACTAGAACAATTCCCCAACCAATTGATTTGCAAAATCAACTCATCTGTAATATCCACAATTTCAATATTTCCTCCATCAACTGCTAAGTGAGGACGAATATCATCCAAGGCTTTATCTACTTTTTCAATTAATTCTTGTTTTTCTGCCGCTGACATTGGTTGAATATTAGGTGATTAATTATTATTTTTCTCTAGAATGTTTCTTGGTACAACTCAGAGAGTTGTGTTACTTTACTTGTATAATCTTCGTTGGTTCTCTTGTTTCGTTTCTGATGGCAGTTTCGCGAATGGTATTTTCTGCTACTTTTACAAATGGGCCACTTAATAAAGTATCGTCCTGTAAAAGGGCTGGTTTGCCATTATCTCCTGCTTCTCTAATGCCTTGCACTAAAGGAATTTGTCCTAAAAGTACAGACTTGCTCATCTTTGCTAATTTCTTTCCGCCGCCTTCACCAAAGATATGATATTTATTGTTAGGAAGTTCTTTTGGTGTAAACCAAGACATATTTTCTACTACGCCTAAAATCGGCACATTAACAGAAGGTAACTGGAACATACTCATTGCCTTAATCGCATCTGCCACGGCTACTTCTTGCGGAGTGGTAACAATCACAGCTCCTGTTACGGGAACTGTCTGAACTAAAGTCAACTGAATATCACCTGTACCAGGTGGTAAATCAACAATCAAATAATCGAGTGGCGGCCACATCGTATCATTAAAAAATTGTTTAATAATCCCTCCTAATCTTGGTCCTCTTAAAACCACTGCTTGTTCTGGTTCAATAATAAAGCCAATTGACATGACAGGGATACCATAAGCTTCTATGGGGTAAATTTTTGGCTTCCCATACACATCTTGCACTTTAGGACGCTCTCCTTGCAAGCCGAACATCGTAGGAATGGAAGGCCCATACAAATCCGCATCAATCAAGCCTACTTTGGCGCCTAACTTTTTTAAACCTAAAGCTAGATTAACAGAAACCGTAGACTTCCCTACACCACCTTTCCCTGAGGCTACCGCAATGATATTTTTCACATGTGAAATTGGACTAGTACTTTGCTGCGATTGAGCCGTATTAGCCTTCATATGCACATCTACGTTTACACTAGGATAAATATCTTGGATGACACGTTGACAAGCAAAATTTAAATCCGACTTATGCGGGTTATTCAAAGAAGGTAAAACCAAAGTAAAGCTGACATTATCATCCGTTACTTTTAAGTCTTGAATCATGCGTGCTTGAATAATATCTTGCCCTGTATTCGGGTCCATTACTTTACGTAAGGCGGCTACTATTTTATTATTGTCTATCAATGTTAATTGCTGTTATTTTAGTTATGGTCAAAGCTTTTGCAAAGATAATAACAATTGGAGGGACAAAGGAGTTTATACAGACTTAGTTTGTTTTTTGTCAAAAAAAATTAGAAATGTTTTAATCTTATCTACTAATCATTTTGAAAGCACCTTTTCTCCAAAATGCTTAATTTTGAATCTAGTAATAGGCAAAGCAATTTTTTACTTGATTTGCTTTAGCTTTCGAATTCATCGTTCATCATTCATCATTACAACATCATGCTCATTGCCATCGATATTGGAAATTCAAATGTTTCCGTAGCCATCAACAAACGCAATAAATGGAAACATTTTTGGCGCTATCCAACCATCAGAGATGAATCACCTTTTTTCTACCGCATGAAGATTGCGAATGATTTATTGGAACATGACATTGATGTTCACAAAGTCAAGAAAGTTGTTTTAAGTAGTGTGGTTCCATCTTTGACACCTGTTTTTAAAGAAATTTTACCAGAGATATTTCCTGCGCCACTCGTCGTTGTCAGTCCAACTATTTATCCTAAAATTTCATTGAAGATTGACAATCCGAATGAAATTGGTTGTGACTTAGTGGCAAATGCCGTGGCAGCCAATACTATTTACAAAAAGGATTGCATTGTGGTAGACTTCGGAACTGCCTTGACTTTTACAACGGTATCTAAAAAGGGAGAAGTCTTAGGTGTCGCAATTGCCCCTGGCTTAAAAACAGCAATCGCTGCGCTATTTTCCAAAACTGCACAGTTGCCTGAAGTGCCTTTGAATTTACCAGAAACACCTGTTGGTAAAAATACCATCCATGCCATTCAGAGTGGTATTTTAGTAGGCTATGTTGGATTGGTCAAACATATGTTGGCAGAGATTCGAAAAGAGGTCGGCGAACACTATATTGCAGTCGCTACAGGTGGGCTTTCCTCCATTTTGACACCATTAAAAGACGAGTTCGAAGATATTGATGTGGAATTAACGATGAATGGCTTGAAAATTATAGGAGAGTCCAGCTGGCCAGATATTGGAAGTTTTTGATAGAGGAGCTGTGTAATGAAAATGCTTATTTTTTTGACGTTGAGAGACGCCTGACTGCCGTCAGGCGTCTCTCAACGTCAAAAAACTTCGAATAGACCTATTTCAAAGCAGAAATCTATTCACTAACTCCACAACTCACCGCACTAGAATCTGCATTGATGAAATTCACCAAAGCCATTTCTCGATTAGGGAATTGAACGGTATAATTTGTCCAATCTTCTGTCTCTT
>CALLVC010000163.1 GCA_938010785.1 uncultured Saprospiraceae bacterium | reverse complement strand
ATGAAAAACCTCCTCTTCACCGACGGCAGCGTCCACACCCAATCAAAAATTGGATTTGGTGCCTATCTATTCGTAACGGACGAAGCACTACCAATAGAAACGCTCCAAACAAAAGTAACAACCAAGCGCTTCGACAACACCTCTTCCACCAAATTAGAATTACAGACTTTATTATGGGCAATGGCGGAAATCCCACCGACCAATCAACCACTAATCATTTATACAGATTCTCAAAATATTATTGGCTTACCTGCTAGACGGCAGCGATTGGAGCAAAATAATTTTCGCACTGCCAAAAACGAATTACTTCGGAATTATGAATTATACCAAGCCTTTTATCACGCAATGGATAAATTGAAGGTAGAATTAGTGAAAGTCAAAGGGCATCAACGGACGAAAGAAAAGGATAGGGTGGCACGACTGTTTACCTTGGTGGACAAGGCAGCTAGGCGGGCGTTGAGAGGGAGGGAAATCTAAAATCTGAAGGATATTATCTCTTGCCGACAAGGGTAAATGATACTGAAAAATCATACCTGCCTACTGGACAGGCAAGCAAGTATGAATTCTATTGATGATTTTTGCATACAAAGCCAAAATCTTAGCATAAAACCAATATCTCTACACTCTACTCTTTTTCATCTGCCTTTGTACCCGACAAATAAAAAAACATAAAAAAATCATAACTTCAAACCGTGTCCTTCCATGTCAAAAAAAACAACTACAAATTTTTCAGATTACTGTTTGACAATTCTTCGAGTAATTTGCTCCGTTCCGTCCAAAATCAGGGTCATTAAGTAAATGCCTTGAGGTAGATTTTGCATATTGATGGAGGTGTTTAAGACTTGATGCTGGACGGTGTAATTTTGTCGTTGTACCGTTTGACCTTGCATATTGTGAAGCAGTAAGACCGCTTCCTTGACGGGTTGCTTAAATTGGGCGGTTATGCTTACAACTGCTTTATCGACAGGATTGGGATAAACCCCAAAATCTTGTTCATTGAGGAAATCTTCTACGGCAACGGGGGTATCCTGAATCTTTAAATTATCAATCGCCCATCCCCAGCCTGTGGCAATGGCATCTGAAAATAAGCGAAATCGAATCAAGACCGTATCCCCTTCCACAAAATCACCTGATGCTTGCATGTCTATAGACCGTTCTCTAAATAGATTTGCTGAACCTTGGGCAAGAGAATTGGGCCCGAATGTATTACTCAAATAAGTGTTGAACCAAGCAGGGTCGGCGCTTGCATCATACCCATCTAAAAAGGGTTTCCATTCTGCGCTGTTAGATTGACGGCCTTCCACAATGACAAAATCCCAAAATTCGGTATCTCCAAATTGGCTCCCTGGGTTGCCCGGTTCCACTAAAACAATTTCATCAAACTGAATTAATGCATCAACGCTTCGGATGACAATAGGGACTCTTAAATTATAATCAAAATTTCTAATATTATTGGGGCCTGCACTGGGATAAGGATGATTGGTATTAAGGCCGTTGTCTGAAAATCCCGTTGGAGTCCCGATGACAAATCCATTGCCATTAAAATCTCCATCATCTGCCGTAAAATCATTGGTATATACATTAGATACCTCAAGGGTGGAGGTAATTTGCACATCGAACGTCGTATTTTCAGATGGACTAATAATGAGATTGCCACTTTCACTCCTATCGTTTGCCCTAATTTGATACTGGATGAGGTCGCCTGCATCCAAACCATTGTCTGGTAAAGGGATAATGCCAACATATAAATCAGGCCTAAAACCATCGGAGAAATTCCTTACCATAGGCGTAGAGCTTTGGACTGCCCCATTAATGCTGAAGGTGATAAAAGCAGTATCCACACCCGTAAAAACGTCCGTTATACTGGCTTCCACTACAAATTGGCTAGATTTGTCATCCAGCCAAAAAATTGGATTGTGAATAATTTCTGGTAAGGTCTCATCTACATCATAGAAAAATTCAAAAAAATTGGCATCAGGTGCAGCAGAGGGTACAACTATCCGTTGTTGGTTGCTATTATTCAAGGTAAAGTAATATTGATAACTGGCCATTTCCCCCGGTGCTGGTAAGGTAATCGTAAATTCATTTCCATTACTTGTAGGAGACATGGTCGCCACCATTTCCGTTGCAAAAGTATCCCTCGAATAATGAATTTGAAAAGTAGATACATCGAACCCAATTTCAGATACTACATTCGCCGTAATAACATAAGGCATGGAAAAATCACTTGAAATAGGTCCCGGTTCATGCCTAACAATCGTTCTTCTCCAGCCTAAATTATAGAGAATATCTAATGCGATATTACCCGGATTGTGGATAATAGCCCCTGGACTAATACTCGGTCTCATCAATTCGTGGGGCGTACCCGTAAAAGTAAATTGGTCTAAATGACTAAGACTAGAGCCTGCATCAAACATAGTAGGAGAAAAAATCCTCGCTATTTGATTTTGTTCGGCCAATGCTTCCGTATTCATAAACACATCATTGCTAGTTAATTGTGCGCCTAATTCAGAGGAAGGGCTGGTGAAGGTCTGAAATAGATTTTCACCGTTGCCATTTTCTAAAAATCGATTATAGGCAGAAGGAAAATTTTGCAATAATAAACTACCTAATCCATTGTCATTAACAGTTCCTAGACTAGAAAAACCTAGTCCGTGCATTAATTCATGCAAAATGACGGTTACAAAATCAAACTGATTCCCTTGAATATTAGTAGAGGTAAAGTTCCAATTAGCGTCGGCATTATAAGTTACGACTATATCAAAAGGTGCTTGGGCATTACTAAAATCACGTTGGTCTAATTTTTCGGCTAAGGCTACGGGATACCAAGTATTAAAAACAGGCGCATTATTAAAATTTCTAAGAAATGTTCCTGGTCGAGCACCCGCTAAAGCACCGGGCGCCAAATCACTACTCGATTCCACCATTACGGTAATCGGAATAGAACTATTGAAGAAAGTGCTCATAATATCTGTCGCTCGCTGAAAGGAGGTTCTAGCCACCGCAGGCACATTGTCGGTATAAGTTACTTCAAAAATGGCAGCATTTTGAGAACGTTTCAGTAGGGGAGGTGCTGGAATAACCAATCCTGGTTGCGGTGCTCCAATCCCACAAACTACGCCATTATGGCTGTGTGTATGGGGAAATGGTATTTCATTAGCAGGTAGCTGTTTTTTTTGTGCGACCGAAGAAGTAATAAAACAAAATAAACTAAAAAATAAAAGGGTCAATACTTTTTTCATTTTAACTAAAATGTTGGGCCTGTGAACAAAAGTATTTAGCCTATCGCTTAAGTCTTGAAATTTAAGTACATACTAAATAGTTAAACCACAGTGAGTTAGGGAATTTCTAAGTAAGTTCTCAAAACGCTAAAAAGGACACAGAGGACACAAAGTTCATTTTAGGCAATTCTCTGTGAATCTCTGTGTCTTCTCCGAGTTCTCCGTGTCCAAAATTTAAGTATATTGAGAACTTACATTTCTAAGTGTCTGTGTTATGAGCAATGGCAAGGTAACAGTTTACTAAATAAAAAGTTATAGCGGAGACTAAAATATGAAGGGATAAGTTAGGGTTGAGACAGAAGGGGGGAAAGTTGAAACTAATTCTAAAAAAGATGAAAATGGTTTTGGGAGGGCGGTAAACTTATTTTGAAAAAAACGCAATTTATTAATTCATCATTCCTAAATTTATTTTTATCGCGTTCCTTACAGGTTTATCTTCAAAAGAAAGGTTAGGGGTGATAACAAAAAAAGGGGTTCATTAGCGCCCAATATTAACCTATTGATGCGCTAATGAACCCCTTAAGCAGTAATTATTATTGCAAAACTTGTCTTACTCTTCTACCACAACTTCCACTGTATTAGCCACAGCTTTTGCTGCATCAGAAGCAGTTAAGCCAAGTCCTTTAGCAGAAATTTGGTCAGCACTAACACCTAAGGTTACCAACATATTTTTGACAACATCCGCTCTAAGGCTAGAGATTTTTTTACATTCAGATTTATTTTTACCATCTGAGGTATGGACTTGTACTTGAATACGAGATTCAGGGTGTTCTTTTAAGGCAGCAGCTAAACCTTCCACTTCAGCTTTTGACATCCCCGTGATTCGATGAGATTCTTTATCGAAGGCAATATCATGTAAGGCATAAGCGGTACCAACGGCTTTGGTGTTAAACAATTTATTGAAATTATCTTTCACGCCAGCAGCAGTAATCGTAGCCGCATTGCTAACAGCTTCTTTGGTATTGCTAGCTGCGTTACTCATGGCCTCTTTTGTATTACTAGCGGCATTGCTTAATTTTTCTTTCGTTTCACCAACTTTTTCATTGATTTTTTCTTTTGTCTTATCAATGTCTCTTTTAATTGGTTCACCGTTCATATCCACATAGTAGCCACCTTCCATTTTATATTCGCCCGCATTTTTAACGAGCTTTCCTTTTTTGTTCATTAGATTGCCATCAGCATCTACATAGAATGCACTTTGTTGTTTTTTACTAGATACCTCTGTTTTGCAATCCATAAATAGCATGGATACCAAAGCAACAAGTAATAAGGGTAAGATTTTCGCTTTTAAGGAACTTAAAAAATTTAAAGTCATTTTGTGTTATTTTAAAAATGTTGAATATTAAGCCGCAAAAGTAAAGGAGTTTAGGGAATTGGAGAAGTTAAAGCTATCCAAAGTTAAGGATTTGGTAATAGTTACCCTTATAGTAAAAGTGATTGGAGACTAGAGATTGGATTAGCCGTTGAGACTCAGCGCTTAACCCCTTCCATCGGTGTTTCTGAGAATTCGGTAATTTGTGCTTTTTTACCTGTGGGCATAGTGGCTTAAGTTTTGTTATCTATTTAATTCAAGTTGTGGACAATCGGTAGAAAAGCCTTTAGGCTTTCCTGTTACCGACCTTTAGGTCGATATGTTTAATCTAAATAGGCCTAAAGGCCTTGGACAGGAAAGCCTAAAGGCTTTGCTACCAGTTTTTCTATCTTCCACAACTTGAATTACTTATTATGTTTGGTAAATGTAGTGGTTCAAGACTTAAATTTTTGACAGTTTAAATTAAACAATTTTTGTGCTTTGTCAAATCCCTTAAATTTCCATTTTAAAGGCTTTGCCAAGCAATTATTATAAAAAGTAATATAATCTTTTATCTTACTTTCTAGTTCATTGACAGAAGAAAAATTACCATTCTTGATTGTGTGTTTTTGCAATTTAGCGAACCAGTTTTCAATAGGATTAAGCCAAGAGCAATGTTTTGGGGTAAAAATAAATCGAATGCGATGTTCTTCTTTTTCAAGGAAAGCTCGACGAGTTTCCATGCTTTTAAGAATACCACTTTTTCCTTTTTCGCCCAAGTCTTCTATTTGATACTCTTCTGTCTGTGCAATCCAAAGAACTAAAGATTCAGACATATGTGTATTCAATTGGTCTGCCATAAGTATAATTCTATCCATTTCGGGTAAACGAAAAACAGTTTGCTTAACAAAATCACAGTAATCTTTTTCATCTCTGGTTTGACCTAAATGAGCATTAATGATTTGACCATTCTCTACATTATTAGCCGCTATTAAAGTAGTTATGCCGTGTCGAGTATATTCATATTCTTTACGTTTATGTCCACCTTTGCTAATAGGAGCAATTTGAACGGTCCTTTCTGTAGCTTGGATAGCTGTTTTTTCATCTATACTGATTACATGGCAATTGGGGTCTTTTTTAAGTACTGAATCTAGTATAAACTGACAAACTAGACTAACTCTAGCAACAAATTTATCCCAATCAGTTATCTTTGGGAACAACCAATATTCAGATTTATGTGGTTGATGTGGACTTCTTTTTTAATATCCTTCCGACTTGTCGGGAGGAGATACTAGCCACAATTCCTTTTGAGACTGCTACATGAGCTAACATTTCATGAGTCCAGTCTGTCATTTCTATTTGGTGGTCAACTGGTTCTTCGCAAGCAAGAGCAACTATTTGCTGTTCCTGTGATAGAGTAATGGTTTTTGGTGCTCCACTACGAGCTTGGTCTGTCAGCAATTCTATTATCCGTTTACGATAATCTAATAGGCTAAACTGTCCCTGGTTGAAATAATTTTCATATTTGGCTAACTCCTCACTAGTTGCAAGCCAACGCTTTCGCCATCCTTTTACTGTGTTAAGAGATATGCCTAATTCTCGTTTTATATGAGCATTACTGTAGCCTTGATTAGCCAATATCAAAATATTAGCGCGCTTGGCTTTTTGTTGTGGTGTTGAATGCTTTAAAGCTATTTCTTCTAGTAGATTTCGTTGTATAAGTGTCATTGAAATAGCTGCTGCTGGTGCTAGTCCTCTACCCATGGTAATTTTTTCTGTCAAAGAACGTAAAAAACTATCAATTATTTATGTCTTGTACCAGTAGGAATTACCTTGTAAAGAAACCTTATAATTTTCTATTTGCTGGTAGGAAAAATAGCTTCTTGTTAATAACTAGTTAAATCGCAGAGGACTGACAAACAAATTATATCATCTGATGCCAATTACCCGTATATTTGTTAGGAACAACTTAAAAAAAAATTATGCGATTAATAAAATTTTCCTTTGTTTTATTGGCAATGTTGTTTTTGGCAACAACTTCTATTCATGCACAAACAACAGCTGCAGTTACAGAAGCGCCAACAACAAAAGCAGCGGTAACGGCAAAGACGATTAAGGTTAAAGTAAAAGGTGTTGGCTGTTCTAGAGATTTACAAGCCATTTCGACGAATGTAGCAAAAGTAGACGGTGTTAGTATTTGTGAAACGGTTAAAAAAGGGGCAACGACTACTTTTTCGGTAACCTACAATCCATCTTTAGCAGATGAAAAAGCAATTTATTCTGCGGTAGAAGATACGCCAGGATGCAGCAATCAGACGGCTCGTCCGTATAAAGTAAAAATGTAACAAGTCTATTATAAATTTCATCGTTTTCATAATTAAATGAAGCAGCTTCTTATTATTCTTACTTGTTTCTTACCATTTATATTAACTGCACAGCAAGTTACAGGAAAGGTAATGAGTGAAGAAAAAGAAGTCCTAATTGGTGCGAATGTATATTGGACTGGAACCAATCTAGGCACGACGACCGATGTAGATGGTGCTTTTAAACTACCCGAAGCAACTACTTCCAATCTACTAGTAGCCAGCTATGTAGGATATGAATCAGATACGATTGAAATACAAGCCCAGCAAAAGATAACTTTCCAATTAAAAGCATCCAATACATTAGACCAAGTGACCGTCTCCGGTCAGCAAGATGCGGTCATTATTTCCAATATCAAGGCGATAAAGAGTGAGCAGATTACCCAAACGAGTTTACGACAAGCGGCGTGCTGTGATTTAGCGGGCTGTTTTGGTGGGCAAACGACCGTAACGCCCCAAACAACCAATGTGGTGACCAATGCGAAAGAGTTACGAATTTTAGGCTTGTCGGGCGTTTATAATCAAGTCTTGATAGATGGGTTTCCAATGATACGAGGATTGGCATATACTTATGGCATCAGCAGTATTCCTGGGACTTTGGTAGAAAATATTTTCATTGCCAAAGGGGCGAATAGCGTGCTACAAGGTTTTGAAAGTATCAGTGGACAAATCAATGTGCAAACGCTTAATCCGAGCCGTTCAGATAAGTTATTGGTCAATGGCTATGTGAATAGTTTTATGGAGAAGCATTTTAATGTGAATTATACTTTTAAGAAAGGTGTATGGAATAGTCTGGCCACTTTTGGAATGGTCCAACCAGCCAACAAAGTAGATGGGGATGATGATACTTTTTTGGATTTACCTTTGCTGACTCGCTATACTTTTGGGAATAAATGGACTTATAGAAATCCAGCAGAGTGGGGCTGGAATAGCGAAATAAATGTGCGCTATATTGACGAAAGACGCATTGGTGGACAAGTTGATTTTAATCCAACAGATGATGAAGGCAGCACTTTAGTCTATGGACAAACCGTTGACCTCAACCAACCAGAAGTGTCTGTCAGAACAGGGTTTAGATGGGATGATGTTCATAATTTAACCGCTTTTGCTTCTGGATTCCATCAGCAGCAAAATGCCTATTTTGGGACGACCAAATACGATGCAAAACAGCTATACTTCTATGGTAATTTACAATACGAATTAACCTATCAAGAAAAACATACTTTAAAAACAGGGTTCAGTTATCGCTATTCTAATTTAGAAGAGGAGATAGGCTTTACTTCCGATTTGTTGGAGAAAACTTATGATGGAAATTACCAGTTAAAAGAAAAGATACCGGGCTTCTTTGCAGAGAATACCTTGTATTTATTGGAAGATAAACTGACGTGGATGGTGGGTGTCAGAGGAGATGACCACAATCAATTTGGTTTTAAGTTAACGCCAAGGACGCTATTAAAATATTCCTTTTCGCCTGAAACAGTTGTACGAGCTAATTTCGGCACAGGCTGGCGAACGGTCAATCTGTTTAGTGAAAACATCGGCTTATTGGTCAGCTCCAGAGATATTCTAATTGCAAACGATTTGAAGCCCGAAGCAGCCTTAAATTATGGCGTGAATTTTACCCATAAATTTGAAAGTAAACAAACGCTTGGGGTGTTGAGTGTGGATTATTATCGCACCGATTTTCAAAATCAGATTTTTCCAGATTACGACAGTGACCCACAAAAAGCCATCGTCCGAAATTTTGAGGGAGAAAGTGTGAGCAATGGTTTTCAAGCAGAATTTAGCGCCCAATTTAAGGAGCAGTTCACGTGGAAAATAGGGTATAATTACCTAGATGTATATCGAGTAGTGGAAGCAAAAAAAACGCAATTACCCTTTAATGCGAGGCATAAGCTAGGAAGCACTTTTAGCTATCAACCATTATCTAAAAAATATCATTTCGATACTAATATCCATTGGTTTGGACAACAACGTTTACCTAATACCCAGCAAAATCCAGTTGAATTTCAGCGACCAGATTATTCCAAACCATATACGGTCGTCAATGCGCAATTTACCTATAATTTAAAGCGTTTGGAACTCTACACGGGTGTCGAAAATATCTTCAACTTTCGACAAAATCGAGCTATTTTGAGTTGGGAAAATCCATTTAGTCCTTATTTTGATACATCGTCTGTCTGGGGACCGACTCGTGGACGAGAGTTTTATGTAGGGTTTCGGTATCGAATTGAATCAGAGTAGAAAAGAGAGACCGCTTCGCTGGGAGAAGAAAGATTTTTCCATTTATTCAGATAATTTTGGTGGCTACCTAACCCTTCGCCCTAAGCCCTTTGCCCTTCGCCCTTACGCCCGTCCTTCCACCACAATCGACTGAATCTTCGCAAATCTATCATTCTTTCTATCCTTAATCACCCACGTATGCCGAGTGGCAGCAGTTAGTTTCTGACCGTCCACCGTCCAACCTTCCCAATCAAAATCAACGGTTAATTTATACGTTTCATGTGCCAATGATTGTACTTCCACCTGTGTTGGATAATGGCTAGAAATACTTAGTTGTATAGCCACCTTTGCTAACCAATTTCCTAACTGGTCTATAGTTGTCAAAGTAGTCGTCGGAGAGAAATTTAAGGTAAAATCGTCGGTCAATATTTCTTGAAAATCATCGGCATTCGTTGGTATTTTTTCAATCAAAAAAAGATAGTAATGCAGTAACGCCAAGGACCGCGATTTGATATAAGAATCTTGAAAAGTAGTCGATTCAAAAGCGCCATCAACGCCTAATTGAATCGTTTTAAATAAAGGGAGTTGGTTAGGTTGTTGGTATAATTCTGTTTCATAAATAAACCGTAGCGAGTTGCCTTCGCCACTTTTTTGCACCCCGTGATAAATCAGACTAACCGTCGCAGTGATTAGCCCACTTGGCAATGTTTTAACAGTGATGTCTTCTACAGCATGCGCAATTTTCATCCCTTTAAAACTGCTCAAACTATGAATATAATTAGCGGTGCCAGAAATGCTTCCTCTTGGAGTGGTGAGCGTAATATCATCGGCTAAAAGGGCCAATTGATTGGCTTTTCTAGAAGCGGTAAAAAAGCGTTCAAAGCCATTAAGATAGCGGTATAATTGAGTTTTGGTAGCCTGTTCAATTTTAGTGCTGGCAATCATGAGGGATTTGTTTTTTGAACCCTGCCTTTGCCGGCAGGTAGACACAAAGGCACAAAAGTACACAAAAGAAAAGCACAAAAGTTTTTTTGAAAGACTCTTTTTGTTCAAGTCAATCAAGTTTTCAAAGCGCGTCCCCCCTCCATTTCAAGGGAGGGGCTGGGGGAGGAGTGATTGGTTCTGAAAATCATACATCTTACATCAGAATTCATACATCATAAATCTATCTAATACAAGCTTAATAGACAGATTTATGATGTATGATGTAAGAATTCTGATTTATGATTTGGCGACAAAGCCAAAATCTTAGCATAAAACCAATAAGTAATTAGAACCAATCACCCCTGGGGCTGGGGGAGGGTTCAAACGAAATAAACATTCCCTTACGCCTTCAAATTCTCCAAAACTTTAATACACTGCTGCACTTCTTCCTCCGTATTAATAATACAAGGCGTTAATCGAGCATAAACCTTTCGATAAGGAGTGGTGCTGCCAATAATATTGGCTTGATGTAATTTTTCGATGGTTTGCTTAGCATCCAATCCGTCCACATCAAAGCAATTAATACCAGAGGATAAATCACTCGACATTGGCGTATGCAATTTGATATGCGGAATAGTCGCCAAACCTTCTTTTAACATCGTACTCAATTGATGCGTCCGATTTTGAATTTTTTCTTTTCCAATGTTCATGTGGTATTCAAAAGCAGCTTTTAAAGCCCAGCGATGTTCAAAAGAATGAAAGCCGCCAGGGGTTATTTTAGAATAGAAACTTAACGGACCTTCAGGAATACTTTCCATCCACATCAAATAGGCTTGACTAAAAGGTGGAATCGTTGGACTGACCATATCCCAAGCCTCTTTTTTCGCCCACAAAATGCCTGTACCTCTTGGCCCAAATAGCCATTTGTGTGTACCTGCCACCAAAAAATCGCAGCCTAAATCCTTGACCGTAATATTTTCGATGCCAAACCCATGAACAGCGTCTACACAGAAATAAATTCGTTCCGCTTCAGTTCTATTTTTATTGGCTTCCGCAATAACTTCGGACATCGCTTTGATGGGTAATTTGACACCCGTGCTAGAATGTACATAGGTGACAGCAACGACCCGAGTATTTGGCAAAATGGCCTTTTTTAAATTATTAAGGATTTGGTCAAGAGTAGCAGCCGAAGGTGCTTCGTATAAATCAATATGCCGAACAGTAGCACCATTTCGCTTAGCGGCAAACTCCAATGATTTTTCTGTGGAATAATGGTCATGTGTGGTGCTTAAAATATCATCTCCTGCTTTTAAATTAAGCCCATTGTAAAGTAAGGATAAGCCCATCGTTGTGCTGTCCGTCAAGGCGAATTCTAGTGGATTTGTTTCCAAATATTCTCCTGCTGCCATCAACGTTTCTCTTTCCATAGTAGCAAAGTTCGCTTCAACGTATTCCGCAGGATTTTCATCTAGTGCTTTTCTATATTTTTCGATAGCCGCTCTGACAGGCGTGGGATGGGAAGCCAACAGCATTTGAGACATCTGATTCACATCCGTTTTGATAGGGAAATCTGCTCTGACAGCTTCCCATTCGCCTACATTTTGCGTAACGGCAGCTTGGCATCCAATAGCAGGTAATAAGGTACTTGCGCCTAAGCCAAGGCTTGTTTTTGCGAGAAAATTTCTTCTATTCATTGTTTAGATTTTTCGTTTGTAAAGATTACTTAACCTAAGTTGCGGACAAGTTTAAAATTGGTAGTACAGCGCTTTAGCCTGTCTCGTTGAAAGGTCTTTAGACCTTGATTTTACTCAAAAAAAGTATAAAATTAGTAGTACCGACCTGGGTCGCTGAACAGGACAGACTAAAGGTCTGTTCTACCAGTTGTCCGCAACTTGGATTAATTATGCTGCCTAAGGTAATGAAAAGATTTTGGATTACCGCTAGAATTATTTCCTAGAAATATTTTTTCTAAAAGGTTTTATACTAATTTTGCTTGCTCACAAAGCGAAATAAATAAAATATGAAAAATATACTGTCTTTTTCTGTTCTCTGTTGTCTATTTTTTCTGACAATTTCCAACCAAGTACTAGCCGATACTATTTCACCAAAACCTAATATTGTATTAATTCTAGTGGATGATGCGGCACTAATGGATTTTGGCGCTTATGGCGGGGAAGCAGCAACCCCGAACATCGACAAACTTGCGAATAATGGAACCATGTTTACCAATTATCGTACTTCGCCTTCCTGTGCCCCTTCTCGAGCGATGTTGTTAACAGGGATGGATAGCCATTTGACGGGGGTGCCAAATTTACCCTTATTTCTACCGCCCGAACAAGTAGATAAACCTGGATATGAGGGCATTTTAAATAATAAAGTACAAACAGTAGCGACCCGACTAAAGCAAATTGGCTATAGCACTTTTATTACAGGAAAGTGGCATTTAGGACATACGGACCAGACTTTACCTACCAAGAGAGGCTTCGACAGAAGTTTTATTTTGGATGCATCGGGGGCGGATAATTATGAGCATAAAGCCTATTTACCTACTCAATCCAAGCCACCTTGGTTTGAAGACGGTCAACCGATTGATTTACCAGAAGATTTTTATTCTTCTCGTACTTTGGTGGACAAGATGATGCAATTTATGGAAGAAGATACCGACAAAGAAAATCCGTTTTTTGCCTATTTAGCCTTCCAAGCCATTCACATTCCTGTACAAGCACCAAAAGCATTTATTGACAAGTATGAAGGGGTTTATGATAAAGGATGGGATGCAATTAAAAAAGAGCGTTTCGAAAAATCCAAAGCTTTAGGTTTAGTTCCAGCTGATGTTGAAATGGGCGCAATGTTGCCCCAATTGACAAGATGGGAGGCAGAGTCAGCAGCGGATAAAAAGCTAAAAGCCAAGGCAATGGCGGTCAATGCGGCGATGTTAGAAGCGATGGATTTTCATATTGGGCGCTACATGGATTATTTGGCTCAAAAAGGGGAATTAGACAATACCGTTTTTGTCATTACGTCCGATAATGGACCAGAAGCAAGTGACCCTTCTTTGGTGCCTGGCATGAATCTTTGGCTTAAATCCGCAGGTTATCACAGGGAATATGAAAGCCTAGGCGAAAAAGGGTCTTGGAATTTTATAGGGCCACAATTTGCTAGTGCTGCTGCTGGACCAAGTTCTTATTTTAAATTTTATGCAGGGGAAGGAGGATTGCGAGCGCCTTTGATTATTTCAGGTGATAACTTGCCAAAGGGGCAAAAGAAAGCTGCCTTTTCCTTTGTCACAGATGTTACGCCAACTATTTTGGACATTGCAGGGGTAACTTCAAAGAGTACTGAATTTACAGGTCGCAGTCTTTTTCCAGTCATTAAAGGAGATACCAACCGTGTTTATCAAGCGACAGAAGCGGTAGGAGTGGAAGTTGCAGGTCATGCAGCATTATACAAAAACGGCCATAAATTGGTTAGAAATGGCCCTCCCTACGGCGATAATGTTTGGCGCTTATACGATATAGAAAATGACCCAGGAGAAATGCAAGATTTGGCAGCAACGGATAAGCTATTATTCGACAATATGATGAAGGACTATGAAGCATATGCTGCAAAAGTTAGTGTATTAGAAATGCCTGTTGGTTATAGTGTAATGGGAGAAGTACAACGAAAATTTAAAGTTCTAATTGTAGAGAAATTAACCCCTTGGTTGATTGGGTTACTTATCTTATTAGTTGCCTTATTTTTAAGAAGACGGAGAAGAAAGCAAGTAGCATAGGAACGATGAAAAAATAAACTTACAATTTATGCTGCTTCTTTTGCCGCTATTTTTAACTTTGAAAACAGTCCCATACGTGCAAGCTATTATATCAACATAACTCCTGTTTTCAAAGCCAAAACTAGCAATGAAATAAGCTACCCTAAACCCGCCTGCCTGAGTGTCGGGCAGGTTTGTAAATCTATTTCTACATCGTTCCTAAACAATTGGAAAATTGTTAAAAAAATTAAAAAAGTGCTATGTAGGCTGTTACCTTTTTTGACGAATTTATACATTTGTAGTTCAACTTTATTATTAATATCAATTTTTTAGTTTTGAAAAGTATTGGTAATATCATTGAATCGTATGAAACCGGTCAAGTTAGTTTATACGAGATTTCAGAGCGTTATTATTATAATTTTTTTGACACAGATAGGAAGATTTGGGTAAAGGTTTCTTTTATTACAGGTTACGAAGAGTGTTATGTTTACACAAAAAAAGGAACAAATCTCATTGCCCTCAAAAAGCTGGGGGGATCAACAACATTCCCAATCGTCTTTGATTTGGATGGTCGGAGATTAGACCAAGCGTCCACTTCCACAGTCCTAGCCAATATAAATTATAATAATCACTTTAATTGTCATGGGTTTACTTTCCTTAACGGAAGATATTGGTTTCTTTTAGACCAAAAGAAAGCAGACCTTCTTATATCCGAAAATAATTATCGACCTTGTACTAAATCCACGCTCAAAGAAGGCGGTATTTGTTTATATTATAACTATCAAAATCAGCTTATTCATTCCGCTAAAGTCCTAGATGGCATTATCCAATCTAAATTTGGTGTCAATACAATTATCACCCGAGGAGAACAAGAAATCATTGAGAAATATGATGGTGCAAGTCTCGATGTTTCAAGAACTAAGTATTATAATCTTTAGTTATCTTCCGCTGAATTTTACTTTGTAGTAATCTATTTCAAAATTTCCAGTAATCGCATGTCTGCCAAGCATTTATGAATGTAAGACTCTGACAAATGAGGAATGTCTGAACCTACATTTATCGTTTGTATCAAGTTTTTGAAATTGTCACAACCTGACGGATTGGACGTTTGCGGATAAGGTCGGCTATAAGCGACTAAAATATCCAAGGCGGATTGCTGTTTTTGTGTTTCAGGTAAGGTATTGAGTTTATCTTGCATTCTTTCGAACCATTTTTGATGGTCGGCAATCCGTTGAATTTTATAGCCAGCGGACTCCATCCAATCGACAAAACTATCTAAGGAAACACCATCCATTTGGTGATAATTCTGCACATTTAATACCTGAAATCCAGTTTGTTTGGTATCGCATACTTCCACTACAGCCTTCGCAATCACATCCACAGGAACACCATCATAATGCGCTTTCGAAGCAGAACCATTTTCATTTTTTTGATAAAAAGAAGCAGGAGCTAATCCAGTAGTAATGATACTGAAAAGCAAACGTGTCAGCATATCTGCACTATTGATTTGCCCTTTGTATTGCTGATGCGCCAATATCATATCACTCCTGAAAACATTGACGGGGATATCAAATTGTTCATTCGCATTTTTTAATAAATGTTCTGCTCCCCATTTACTAATTCCATAACCAGCAGCATAATGACCACTCAATTTTACCTGAGGTAAGAGGGGAGAAGCTTCATTATTGATTTGACTCGTCTCTAAATATCTTTCAACCGCAACGGAAGAAATAAAGTCAATAGGTTTTTTATGATGCGTAATCGCCAATCGAATAATTTCGGCGGTACCAACTACATTTGGCCCAAACAAATGCTCGTATTCAAAACGGTGATTGACCAAAGCGGCGGGATGACAAATTCTATCTACTTCTGTTGACAAACGTTGAAAATTGGCATCACTTAAACCAAAGTTAGCTTCGGCAATATCACCTGCCAAAACTTCTAAATGATGGGCAGCTAATTGATTATACAATGCTTCCATCTGGGCATCTTTGCCTTGGAAAGCTTTATCCAATCGTTGTCGAGCAGCTTGGTCGTCGCTGGCCCGAATGATGCAGACCACTTTCCCATTGGTTTTAGCAACTCGTTCTAACCATGCTAAACACAGGATATGCCCTAAAAAGCCATTTGCACCTGTCAGTAAAATAGTATTGGGCGTTTCAACTATTGCTTTAATAGCAGTTGCATTATCAATAGTATCTTGCCCTAAAAAGCGAGACAATTGCAAGTCTTTAGCAAAAGCTAATTTTGCTTTTTTGCCATGAATACTTTTAAAACTAGGTCGATTAGATTGATTTTTTCCTTGTGCCTTTTCAATTAGTTTGGCCCAATGTTGAGGATTGCCCGTTGGACTTAACAGCGTGTTAGCAGGAATATTTACATCAAAAAACTCATCAATAGCATTGGAAAACATCACCGCACCCAAAGAATCACCGCCCAATTCCGTAAAGGTTCGTTTTTTAGTTAAATCAATTCCTTTTATACCTAAATTGGCTTCTAATAATTTTACCAATCGTTCCAAAACGGTTAACGAAGAGTTAGGGTTTTTGAGTGCCTGTAATTCGGCTTCGTTTCCTTGTTCATGGCTTTCATATAAGGCTTCTAATTGAGGGGCATATTTCTTTTTGAGCGCAGGTCTTAATCGTTTCCGAACGCTAGATAATAGCCCATTTTTTTGACTAAAATGCTCGGATTCAATCAAGAAATCTCTAGGAACTTCAAAGCTTTTAAGCCCTTCTTTTTGAGCCACTTTCTGCAATTCTTCTCGAATGAGTCCTTTCAATTGATTCTCAGAAATAGGTTCTTCTAATAAACCTTTTACCACTTTCATTTCTGGAACAATCACCGCCAATAAATACGCTCGGTGAGAATTTCCATAAATATAAATTTGTTTGATAACCGCACTTTGAGCTTCGAACACCGTGCCTAAAGTCCCGACTGCTACATATTCTCCTTGGGATAATTTAAGTACATCTTTTCGTCTATCAATGACAACCAAATGGTCTGGTGCTCGTTCCTCGACAATATCGCCAGTGAGCGAAAATCCTTCTTCATCAAACAATCCTTTGGTTGCTTCGGGTTGTTTATAATAGCCTGTGATGCCCCATTTACTTTTGATACATAATTCGCCTCTTGGAAAAGGTTTATCAGTCGTGTAATAGCCCAAGGCTGGAACATCGGTCAATTTATATTCCAATACAGTAGTTCGGTCAATAATTCCATCTATAGTAACTGAACCTGTTCCTGATTCGGTATTACCGTACCCATCCATTAATAAAATATCAAAACATTCTCGAATGAAGTCTCTCACCGCAGGGGAAGTAGGCGCAGAACCAACGACACCACCACGCAATCTATCGCCTAAGTAGGTATATTTCATTTCCGCTTTGACCGCCTTTTGAACAGCCGCTTTGTCTGTTTCTCCCGCTCTCATGCGACGTGCCACTTCATTTTGATAATCTTGATAAATTAACTCAAAAGCTCTTGGGAAAAAGGTCAAAAAAGTAGGACGAGCCAAACGAATATCTTCAAAGAGGGTAGACATATCGGGCTTTAACGTAAAATAGGCCGTTCCTCCGTTATTAAGCGTATTAATCAGCGCATTCCGTCCCATGATATGATTCAGCGGAGCAAACATCAAGGTCACTTTAGGGACTTGCGTAGCCTTGCCCAACCAAGTGTGCTTGATAGCTCGTTCTGGCATAATCGCCCCTTTAGGTTTCCCTGTACTTCCTGAGGAATGGATAATTCCAGTCATGCGGTCTCCACCAGCTTTGTGAGGAGGTAAAAAAGTGAAATCGTGTTTCGCTCCGTATGCGACTAAATCTTTTATGGTGATTAATTTTGTTTCCCCACCTGCTTCTGATAATATTTTTTTAGCAATTTCAAATTGCGCTCGTTCATTGTCATCTCTTTCGTCATAATCAAAGGCAATGAGGCTACGAATCGACGATTGCTGAGTAGCATGTTCGGCGGCCAATACCAAATCATGGATACTAGCAGCTAAAGCAGCGGGTTCGGTATTTCCGAATATTTCACTTAAATCAGCACCAGAGGTACTACTTTGCATTGGAATAGTCACCGTTTGTGCAAAAGCACAAGCATAATCTAAAACGGTAAAGTCAATACTAGTAAATCCAATAATCGCTACAAACTCTTCTGGTTGGACTGAAAAATCAGGATGGTGGCGCCAAGCATTAGCAACTGCCTTTATCCGATTACTTAGTTTTTTATAGGAAATAGCCGTATAATCAGGGAGATATTTTCTTCCCTTTTGACCATTTTCTAACTCCACTATTTCATAACTACGCTCGGCAACTGCACGTCGGTCACCATAACCATCTAAATAAATGGCAATCATACGGTCCAATGTCATATCTGGTACAATCGCCGCTTCCCTTAATTCAGGATTAGGCTGTAAAGCCCTAATTTCTGGGTCATTTTTGGCTAAATCCAAGATGGCTAAGACAAATTTTTTCTTAGGACTGATAGGCTTAGTAGCTGATTTTTCGTTTACTTTCATGATTGTTTGACTTTAGACAGACTCTTAGAAAAAAGAGAAGCGGTTACCCAATAGCAAGGTATTAAAAAATGATGGACGATAAGGGTTTTGACGTATTTATTTTTTGTCATTACTTAATATGGATACTTTTCTGTTAAAAGTATTAAAGATTCAGCAATTCTCGGTTTGGCAGTTACTTCTATCCAGTGACTTCCCGTCACTGGATAATTTTATCGAATGTAGGCTATAAATCAACCATTAACAGGAAGTTACTGGATGGAAAAAGTCAAACCGAGAATTGCTGTTAAAGATTGAGGAAAAATAAGCCATCAAACTTCAAACTCCTCTTTTATACCTACAGTAGAAGGGGCAAATTAAAAACATGAAAAAGAAAGATTCAAATCCAAGTCAATTAAGCCGTCGCCAAATGGTGAAAAATAGAAACGATTTCGTTAGAAAATTATGGAGTCCGACCAATCCAACTCCAGCAGGGCTGAATGAGCGAATGAATGAAAGGAAGTCATTTATTACCAGTTGGTTTGTTAGACCCAATGGAAATTGCAAATGCTGCGGTATTTTATGTTAGAGCGTCAGATAAAAAAGTAATAAATATCCGTGTTCCTTCACTAATCCGTGGTATTGATTACTACCACGGATTAGTGAAGGAACACAGATATTAGATTGATATTAAATTACAATAATATTTTTTGTAATATCAATTTT
>CALLVC010000162.1 GCA_938010785.1 uncultured Saprospiraceae bacterium | reverse complement strand
TAGACTGATAAAAATTGATGCCTATTGCTATCGACATGAAATATTGGTTTGAAGATGCAATCTTCAAACATCGAGGCAAAAGTCCAAAAGTTTTACGATACTTATTCTTATCTGCCGAATTAGGGCGAACGAAAAGTCGTTTTTATCATATGTAATCGACTGATAAAAATTGATGCCTATTGCTATCGACATGAAATATTGGTTTGAAGATGCAATCTTCAAACATCGAGGCAAAAGTCCAAAAGTTTTACGATACTTATTCTTATCTGCCGAATATAAATATTGTCGAAAATTAGTGAAGCCTGTTAAATCTATGAAAAAATTAATCTAAAAACCTTTCCCTACTGATTTTGAGTTAAAAAAAACTTTAAAGTACGTTTGATTTTCTATTTTATTGACTCAATTATTATAAACATCTTTATTCCAATTTTTTATATTTTATAAATTTTATTCATGTATTAGTAAATGAAATGCCACAATTAAATTAAGAAAACTAATAAATTATTTTTTTTTATTAATTTTTAAAAATCTTAATCTGTTGGTATCAAATTTGCAAATTGGTTAATACATACTATTTAAAATTGATTACTCTTCCTTGATTATTTTAGAATAAGACTTAAATATTATTCCTGCTTGACTGCTATCACACTTGAAGCACTCATTCACCATCTAACTATACATTAGAAAAGAGGAATATTTCTATGAGAAAACACAATCAAAACTAATAAAGTCAGCAATGACAGTACGTTTATAGGTGGTTTTATAAGGTTTAAATAATAAATTTAAATTTATTTTATATTTTATTATAAATTCCATTAGTGCTTAATTAGTTTTGCTTGTACAATAACTGCAATCCCCCATGTTTTTTAAACTTAAATTTAAACATTCGATTATTCATACAGGTTTCTACTGTATTTTTAGTTGCTGTTTTACAACAGTTAGCTATGCCCAACCTATTACAGAAATACTGACCATTAGAAACGAAGAAAGCATTAATACCAAAACACTAGAATACGCTCCAACAATTTTTAATAATCAATTAGTATTCACTTCCACTAGACCTACCAGCGGCAGTCCAATGACAAGATGGCGGGATGAGAAAAAACAATTTTCAGATTTATACATAGCTCAAAAAAGTGATTATGGTGGCTTTCTAGAAGCAAAAAGGTTATCTGGCAAAGCAAGTAGTCCTTATCATGACGGAGTGGCTACTTTCAATAATTCAGGTACAGAAATATTTTTTACTAGAAGTAATGAAAATGGTAAAAATGAAAAAAACATAATCAACTTAAAGATATATACAGCCCAGTTAATTAATGATGTTTGGCAAAACATCCAAGAATTACCTTTAAACGACGAGGACTTTTCTAATTGTCATCCAAGTTTATCTCCAGATGGGAAAGCATTATATTTTGCCTCTAATCGAGCAGGAGGTTATGGGGGAATGGACCTCTATGTCAGTAAAAATATCGATGGAGTATGGCAACATCCTGAAAATCTAGGAGCAGCAATCAATAGTGCCAGTAATGAAATTTTTCCGTTTATTTCAGCCTTCAACAATTTATACTTTGCCTCTAATAATGAAAATAGTATTGGTGGATTAGATATATTCAAAGCAGAAAGAAAAGAAGACGAGGCTAGCTTTACTCATGCAAAAAATTTAGGGTACGACTTTAATACCACCGCCGATGAGTTTGGTTTTTGTTCAAATAAAAAAGAAACAGAAGGTTATTTCACTTCAAATAGAAAAGGAGGAAAAGGAGAAGATGATATTTATCATTGGCAGTGGAATCAAGTAGCACTACCTCCTGAGCAAATGAATTTATCAATTCTTGATGCACGGAGTCAAGAGCGAGTGCCCGATGCCACTATCACTATTTTTGATAAAAGTGTAGAGACTACAAAGAGTGATATATATCCTATTGCAAAAATGATGAGCTTGACTAGTTATAATCAAGATAATCCATATTTAGCTTTAGAAAAAAAGAATTATCAAACAGGTAGCAAAGGTCAAATTTCAATGATTGTAGAACCTGAAACGTCTTATACCATATTCATTGAAAAGAAAGGATATTTGCCCTTAAAGCAGATAATAACCGCCTCAGAATTAGCAAGGGAAACAAATTGGGAGTTCTTTTTAAAAAGAAAAGTAGGGATTCCATTAAAAATAAAAGCAATTAATATTCCATCTAGAGAGCAAGTAGCTCATGTGTCTTTAGAACTATTTAATCATTGTACTCAAAAAACAGAACGAGCCATCAGTGACGAAAATGGAGCGTTCACCTTTTATCTCTCCTGCGATTGTGAGTACGAATTAATTGGACAAAAAGCAGCCTACAGAAAATATCAAAAACGGTTTACCACTAAATATAGAAACTGTGGCGATTTAAATGCAATCAACACCGAACTCTATTTAATACAGCAAGAAGTCATAGAAAATATAACTAAGACAAATAATCTACGTTTTCGCAATCTCAATCATTTTCAGAGCAGTGCCATTCCAAAGGAGGGTCAAATAATAGCTTGGCCACAAATAGTATTTTCCGAGAATAAGGCAGATCTATTACCAAGCACTCAAGACCAACTGCATAAAATTCATTATTTTTTACAAACTTATCCTCACATCGACGTAGAGATATCCGTTCATACGGACGCCAGAGGAACTGCAAAATTTAATCACAGACTAGCACAGAAAAGAGCAGATAAAATCGCCGATTTTTTACTAGCAAAAGGAGTTGGTCCAGAGCGATTCAGCACGATAGGTTATGGAGAAGACAAATTGCTCAACGAATGTTCGGATGGGAGAAGTTGCACAGAAGAAGAACATCTACAGAATAAACGGGTGGAAATGAAAATCACGAAAATAGAAAGATTAAATGTGGACCAACTACTAGGACAGAGATGAGGATGTGATTGAAAGAAATTAGATATGTAAGGAACTATACAAAAAGATTTTTTTGAGAGACTAGTCAGGCACATTTATCGTTTAGTAATTATTCAAACCGATTATAAAACACCGAATAGCAACATCATTGAAAGAACAACCGATTTATAATAAAAAGTAAAAGTCGATTCAAGAGAGCCTCTTGGATTGGCTTTTTTTATAATAAAAAAAGAACAGTTTTTACCCCATAATCTCCAAACAAAGTAAGGAAGACTACAAAGAAGAAAAAAACAGTTAAAGAAATCATATATTAATTTATGATTTAATATATTTGCAGCGCGAAAATTGAAACAGATTTTTTCCAAAAGAGTTGAATAGTCTGTTGTGTTTATATAAAAGTGCAACTACCTATTCGAACCAACCTGCAAAACGGAATTTTCTCAAGTCTGAAACACTATAGTATGGTTGCGAAAGTAGATGACCAAAACATAAAATTTAAACAAAAAGTAAAGAAGTAAACAAGCCCCGTTTTAAATTTTAGGTTTTGCAAAATACCAATAGCAATAAAAATTAGTGACATATTAATTACTCATACTCATACCTCCTTATTTTAGTATTTGCCTATTTTTATTGAAAGTAATTGCAAAGCATTTGCACAACTGAATTGATTCGTCTTTAAATTAATCGTGATTTAAAAAAGACGGATAAATTCTACGGTATTAAAAACTGACCAATAAACAGTAAATAACATATATCCCATGTACAAACTGATTTCATTTCTATGTTTTCTATTTATTGCGCCAAATTTATTTGCGCAACAATTACCCTTATTTTCTCAATATCAAGACAATTATATAGCGATTAATCCTGCGATGGTTAGTCGAGATTATTTAATCAATGAGGATAATTTATCCTTTGGTGCTTCGCATAGAAATCAATGGACAGATTTCGAAAATTCTCCTAAAACACAATTATTAAGAGGGGAATATTTATACAATGGAGAGACTTTTGGACTTTTAACAGGAGGTTATTTATTAAACGACCAAACGGGGCCCACAGGTTTGACAGGTTTATACGGCCGTGTTGGAGGCATTATAGGTGACCCTTATTATGGCGGAATAGCTGTAGGATTAAGCTTAGGCGTTGTTCAATATAGAGTAGATGCCAATGAATTAAATTTGAGAGATGAAGGAGACATTGTAGCGGCAGACAATCAAATGCAAATCTTCCCTGATGTAGGATTGGGTATCTATTATTATAGAAGATTAGATAGCGATGACCTTGTTTATGCGGGTGTTTCTATCCCACAGACAATTGGTTTAGACACAGAATTTCAAGATGAAACGGGAAAATTTTTCTTAAAAAGAATGCAGCACTTTTACGCACAAGCAGGAATCTTCCATTTCTTAGATGAAGGTTATTTAGAGTTAGCGGGGTGGGCAAAATATGTAGAGGGAGCGCCTATTAATATCAGTGTCAATTTCCGCTATCAAACAGATTCGGCTATCTATATTGGTGTGGGTGGCTCAACTGCAGGAAGTGCCCATGCAGAAACAGGTGTACTTATCGGCGAAAATGCGGGTTTTAATAGTAACATACGCATTGGCTATGGTTTCGATTATAACTTTAGTTCTTTCGGACCAGCAGCAGGGGTTACACATGAGATTAGCGTTTCGTATTCGATACAGAAGTAAATAGTACTTCATTGGTTCAAATCTCCTAAGGGCTATGTTCCTTCGAGGGTTAACCAAAAATAGTTAACAACAAATTTAATAAAAGCTCTATTACTATATATATAACATCCATGAACAGCTATTTAAAACTATTCCTTTCTAGCGCTCTATTCCTTTTAACTATTATTAGTGGCTTTGCACAGCCAATTATTACAATAAATGATGCATCTACCAATGCAAATAGTGAGGTGATGGTAGATTTTGTAATTGATAATGTTGCAAGTGTCGGAGAAATTCAATTTTCTATAAACTGGGATAATAGTCAATTAAATTTTGTAGAAGTTGCTTCCGTAAATGATAATATATTTTCGGGAATTAGTTTCGATGACTTCGATGACAGTGATAAAGATAATGGAAATTTAGTTTTCCATTGGGAAGAAGACATGCCAAATTCAGTGGGGCAAGTAGGAGATGGAATTATTATGTTCCAATTAACTTTTAATACAATTGGAAATGAAGGAGATCAAATCCCTCTCAGTATATCAGGAGACCCCGTAGAAATTACGCTAATGAGAAACCAGAATGGTTCTCAAACCGATATAGGTGGGGCTACCATTATAAATCCTGGAACAATAACCTTAATCGAGGCAATCCCCGATGTAAACTTTACCCTTACCCCAATAGATGAACCAAGTGTAATTTGTAGAGGAGACCAATTATGTTATAATTTAACAACTTCCAATTTTGACAGCATTTTAGTAATGCAATACATTATTACATGGAATGGGAGTGTTTTAGAATATAATAGCCTTAGCGATTTTGGTTTAGAAGACCTTAATAAAAATTCTTTTGTTGTAAAAACAGACGACCCGGATACAGATGAAATAGAACCAACAGATAGTGTAGCACGAATTTCATGGTTCCCTAATAATTCTATTGAAGGTTTAACCAATGGTATTTCGTTACCAGATGGAAGCAGTCTAGCCACCATTTGTTTTGATGTAGTTGGAGACCCCAATACCTCAACACTCATTGAAATAACCCAAGATGGATTAACACCGCTTGATTTAAAGGATATCAATGAAGTAGACCTTGACCTTATTACCACTCCTCAATCTGTTTCAATTACAGATTGTGCAAGTCTAATCTCTTTTTCCACAAGTTGTCAAGATATAAAATTTGAAGAAACGGTTTGTATTGACTTTACGACTTCTAATTTCACAGACATTAACGCTGCAAAATATACGGTAATTTTCAATCCTGATGTTTTAGAATTTGTGAATACGGAAAATTTTGGTTTACCAAATCTAGATGCCTCCAATATCACTGCTAATAATGGGGTTTTAACATTTGATTGGACAGGCACAAGTGGCGAAACTTTAGCAAATGGAGCAAGGCTTTTTTCAGCTTGTTTCAAAGCTATTGGACCAATAGATAGCACGAGTACTTTACAATATCTAAATTTGGCAGGTTTAGTGATTGTGACCAATTCTAGCGGACAGGATTTTCAACCACAATTCAGTGATTGTGAAATCAAAATCCTACCTCCTACAGTTAAATTGACTATTCCTGAGCTTTCTACACCACCAGAAACAGACATTTGTCTCGAAGTGACCGTAGAAAATTTCATCAACATTGGACATATTGAAATGCCCATTGAATGGGACCCAACAGTCATAGAATTTGTGGACATTAGACCTACAGGGCTTGATGGGTTAACAAGAGCCAATTTCAGTTTACTTGACATTGCCAACGGAAGGTTAGAGTTAGAAGAATGGGATAGTCCTACAGCAGAAGGTGTCACCTTACCAGATAATGCAGAAATATTTGAAATATGTTTTAGAGTAGTAGGTGATTTAGGCACTGAATCTCCAGTAACTTTTCCTGAGTCTACTATTACGCCAGTTTTCATACAAAATGCTAATAACCAAACACTTGATATTGAGTCCAATAATGGACAAGTGACGGTAGAAACTTCTGGGCTGGTATTGACTTCCGAAACACGAGTGGAAAGAAGAGATAATGCTTTCTGTGTGGATATTCAAACGAGTAATTTCGATAATATCGTTTCTGCGGGATATGCCCATCTGTATGACCCTGAAGTTTTAAGATTTGATTCCGTTCAAGTAACAGACGCTATTTCAAATTTATCGCCAACCAATATCGTCTCTGCGGCGGAAGGAACAATCAGAGTCGCATGGACCTCAGATGACCCTTTGAATGGAACCACCATTGCAGATGGAACGACCATTTATTCTTTGTGTTTTACGGCAATTGGAGACTTAGGCGCTTGTTCTAATTTCAGGTTAGATACTATCCAAGACATCACGACCGTCGAAAGTTCAGGAGACGACATCGGAACTTTTAATAATACCAAAGATATTTGTATTGACAATTTCGGCATGACCTTGGTAGATACGCTTCGACCAAGTTGTATAGGAGGAGACGGACAGATTAGACTAACCGTTTCAGGTGATCCTGGAGAGAATTTTCTGTTTTTTGTCTCTAAAGATGAAGCCGCATTTATTACAGGGGAAGATGTAGAAAATGATAGCATTATATTAACAGATTTAGACGAAGGCATCTATTCCATTAGAATCAATTCTATTGTTGATGTTAGTAAATCAGAAGAAAGAACCTTTAATCTAACCTTAAGTGAGGCAGATTTGCCATCCATTGATTTGGGAGAAAATATTGATGCAGGTTGTGTGGAAGAGGGTGATTCCATAAATATTACTTTAGATGGAAGTAATTTCACCTTACCACCAACCATAGGAAGTAACTTATTTACAACCGAATGGACAACCCTAGGAATAGGACTATTAGATAACTCAACTGCTGATAATGAAACAACAACAGCGTTTGCTCCAGGGCGGTATATTTTCACCGTAAGAATGACGGACACTGGATGTGAAGCATCTGATACTATAGATGTAACTGTTACTCAATCTCCAAGAGTTGCGGTAAATCAAGGTGGGATTTTAGGCTGTACCAATAGTACGCTTCAACTCGGGCTAGCAATAGACCTAGACCTCAATACAAATGCCGTCTATTTATGGACTACCAATGATGGAAATATTGTTTCAGGAGAGACCACTTTCGAGCCAATTGTCAATCAAGAAGGTATTTATAAGTTCACGGCATTAGATACAGTAAATGGTTGTTTAGGTTTTGATAGCACATTCGTTTTTGTCGATACCATTAAGCCAGAAGCAATCGCTGGACCAGATTTTGAAATGGGCTGTGATGATACTTTTCTGTCTATACTTGGAACTGGGTCTACAGGAGCGGAAGTAGAATGGTCAACTCCAGATGGTTCTTCAATATTCTATCCTGACCCAAACAATCAGGAGGAGGCAAATGTAACTAGAGTTGGTACGTATGTTTTTGCAGTCACGAATCAAGTAAACGGTTGTCAAGCAACGGATACCATGATGATTAATGCGGATAATTCTTTACCCGTAGCCCGTGCAGCAGATTTAGCCATTATCGGTTGTGGCGCAGATGACGTGAAATTAGATGGGTCTGAATCTTCGCAAGGCGCAATTTTCTCTTATCGCTGGGAAGACCCTAATAATCAACCCATATCAACCGAAGACACGCTTAGAACCGCAATCGAAGGGGAATATTTATTGATTGTTGTCAATGAAGATAATAATGATTGTATTTCCGATACAGCTAGAGTCATGGTGACCATAGATAAAACAGAACCTCAGACATCCATAACAGAAGTACTAGTTTTAGCTTGTCAAGCAGACTGTACACCTTTACCAGCCAATGTTCCAGATGGTGACCATTTCACCTATTCGTGGGAAACAACGGATGGTGTCCTTTGTGGAGGAGAAGACACCCCAACCGCAATGGTACAATCTGTTGGTGTTTATACCTTAATTGTCAAAGATTTAAATAATAATTGCGAAAGCTCTGCGGCAAGTATTGTATCAGATGATGGAACTGGCGTTACAGCAGACCCGGGCCCACCTAGACAATTAAATTGTATTAATGAAGTAGTCACTTTAGATGGTAGAGGTTCTTCTATAACAGAAACATCCGTTATTTCTTGGAAAACGGAAGACGGAACAGAAATTTCTAATGAAATAACCGTTGATGTAATGGCTCCAGGAGAGTATACCCTAGAAATTATGGACACGGAAACGGGCTGTAATGGAATAGGTAAAATAATGGTAATCGAAAATACAGAAAAGCCAACTGCAGTTGCAGGAGATGCACCAATAGTCACAGGATGTGTGTTCCCTACAGGTAGAAGATTAGATGGAACAGCATCTGATTTGGGAGATAATATCGCTTACGCTTGGAGTTCTACTAGTGGAATAATTGTTGGAGACACCAGTATCACCGCGCCAGAAATTGCAAGTCCAGGCATCTATGTATTAACAGTAACCAATACAAGCAATGGCTGCTTTGACATCGATGAAGTAATCGTACAAAGTGATGTAGCTATTCCAGTTCCTAATGCAGGAGAGGATAAAGAACTAAGTTGTGATGCACCAGAAATAGCATTAGCAGGATTTAGTGCGGAATTACCAGGTAGCACGATTTTATGGTCAACAGAAGATGGTAATATTACAGGAGAAGTAGACCAATTATCCGTTAGTGTCGATGCACCTGGGACTTATGTATTAACCATAGAAAGTGTAGATGGCTGTACCCAAACTGATGAAGTAATAGTGAGTTCTAGTGTAGATGCTCCTGAAGCTGATGCAGGTCAGGCCTTAACGATTACTTGTAATAATAATTTAACCATTAACGGAACAGGCACAGTAGGTGAAAATATTTCTGTCTCTTGGACCTCTGTCGGTGGGAACATAATTTCGGGAGCAGATACTTATACGCCAGAGATTAACCGAGGCGGAAGTTATACTTTGTCGGTATTGAACACGGATAATAATTGTGAAACGACCTCTTTGGTAATTGTTACTGATTCAGAAGAATTACCAGTTGCAGATGCTGGAGCAAATCAAGAAATATGTACCAACGAATCCATCTTAAACGCTGTTCAACCCACAGGGAATTATGAAGGAAATTGGACTACCTTAGAAAAAAGTATGGTGGTCAGTCCTAGTGAGGCCAATAGTATGGTAGCAGATTTGACAGAAGGCACCAATACCTATATTTGGACCCTATCGAATGAAACTTGTGGTAATTTTAGTTCAGATACTGTTGTAATCAATGTACCTACTTTCCCAATTGCGGAAGATGACTTCTTTGAAATTCAGCCGGACCAAAATTTCAATACTATCAATCTAGTTGAAAATGATCAAGTAAACTCCGACATGTTTAATATCAATATTTTGGAACAACCTACAACTGCACAATTGACGGATGTAGGTAATGGGATGCTTGAGTTTACTTCTCCAGCCAGATACTTTGGTACTCAACAATTTCAATATGAGGTATGTAGTGCAGTCTGTTCAGAGTTATGTGATATTGCCAATGTAAGAGTTGTCGTGCTTCCTGGAGCAGATGTGGACACGACGAACACCGTACCAAATGCTATCACACCAAACGGAGATGGTATGAATGATATCTTATTAATCGACGAATTAATTTTTGATGCAGTTGATTTTCCACAAAGTGAATTAATCATCTTTAACCGTTGGGGAGATGTCGTTTATAAAGCTAGTCCATATAATAACGATTGGCAAGGAACCGCTACGAATGGAACTGATTTACCTGAAGGAACGTACTATTATATTCTTCGCTTAGATATTGTGGAAGGAGAAACAATGAAGGGGGATATTACGATACTGAGGTAAACTAGATATTGGATACTGAATCGGCGATTGTAGTATTTTACAATCGCCTTTTCTACAATTTATATACCTTTTGAAATCCTTTTCTAATTAGTAGCCGCATTGCCATTAGCATCTCCTTTCTTAATACCAATAAAATTAATAATGGTATTTTCACCACTCGTTAAATTAAAATTAGTGGTTACCTCACTTTCATATTCTGGGTCATTGGCTTGGGAAATAAGACCATTTCTTACTCCGTCTTTATCATCAATTTCCCATTCCCTAGTAATACCCCATCTGCTTGCACCTCAAATAAATACATCCCTGATTGCAAATCTCCTCTTTCTATCCTCAATTCATTACCAGAAAATTCATAAGTCCTTACTTGTTTTCCTTGTAAATTAAATAACTGGAATAAACCGTTTTGATAATCCTCATTTTCCAATCGAATAATTGCAAAATCTCCCATTGGATTGGGGCTAACGCCCAACTGTAGTGGACCTGCTCCTTCATCAATAGAGGTGACCACTCGGAATTCTAGAAAATCAATGCCTATCGTATGGAAATACGTGTTCGTAATAATAGGCTCGTTGAAATCAAAATAAATGGCGGCACTATTTTCTAGCACGCTACCGAGTTCAACATCAGGCTGCTGCTGTATGCTAAATTTAAAGAATCCATTGTGTTGTGAGTGACCAAGCAGAGCTTGGCACTACAGAATATCATGCAAAGCAGCATACTGCATCAACATAATCGTCTTCGCATCTTTTATTTCTTTTGTTTTAATCATTTCCATCGCCTGCTGGAAATCTAATTCCAATACTTCGATTTCTTCTTGTTCTGCTGCTACTCCTCCACCTTCATTTATCTTCATCGTGCTATCATATTCGGCAATAAAGAAATATAGAATCTCCGTTACAGAACCGGGAGACATATATGCTTCCATGACTTTTTCTACTTTTAATAGTCGATAACCAGTCTCTTCCTCTGTTTCTCTTTTGATACTCTCTTCTGGATTTTCTTGTTCTAAAATTCCTGCACAGGCTTCTATCATCATCCCGTCTTCGTTACCATTGACATAGGTGGGCATTCGAAATTGACGGGTCAAAATAATGGTTTGCTGTGCTTTATTATATAATAGTATCACTGCACCATTACCTCTATCGTAAGCTTCTCTTTCTTGCGTTTCCCAAGTCCCATCTTTTTTGAGGTAGTCAAAAGTAATCTTTTTTAGACTGTACCAATTATCGGATAAGAGAAGGGATGCTTTAATTTTTACGTTTGGATTCATGTTACCTATGTTAAGTACCTACGGCACTTTGTTTATTACCTACACCTTTGCTTCTTTTAATTATAAAAAATATACTGCAAAGTGCAGAAAGTTGTTTTCTTTTGTAAAGTATTTCTAAAATTTCTTAAGGTAGTTTAAGTATCATGAAAGATAAACTCATTTTTGCCACTGGCAACCCGAATAAAGTTAGAGAAACTGGTCAAATTTTAAGGGACTACATGGAAGTCATCAGTATGAAAGATATTGGGGCAACCGAAGATATTCCTGAAACAAAGCCTACTTTGGAAGGATGTGCGTTGCAAAAAGCCCGCTATTTAGCGACTCATTACAAAGTAAATTGCTTTTCAGAAGATACTGGATTGGAAGTGGATGCATTGGACGGTGCACCAGGTGTCATCACCGCCCGCTATGCTGGCCCTGAAAAAAATGCGGATGCAAATATGGCTTTATTATTAAAAAATTTAGGCAATAATCCTAATCGAGGCGCACAGTTCAGAACGATAATTGCCTTAATTTTAAATGGCGAAGAACATCTTTTTGAAGGTATCGTTCGAGGTCGCATTAGCCATCAAAAAGAAGGTACAGGTGGTTTTGGCTATGACCCCGTTTTTATTCCAGAGGGACATGATAGCACTTTTGCTAATTTACCTGCGGAAGTGAAGCATGGTATTAGCCACCGGTCTAGGGCTTTGGCGAAGTTGGTCAGTTTTTTGGAAAGTAGAAAATAGGTTTTCTTATTGAACGATGCCTGTCTACCGTCAGGTAGAAACGGTGAACTATAAACGATGTATTCGTTAAATTGAAAATAATATTTTAGTCAGTTAATTAATTTCAAAAAACCAATATGAAAACAAATTACCCTACCCCCTCCTGATGCGCCCACATCTCTTGAAACACCGCACTTCCTTCAAACAATTGGTTAAAAGTCCCTTCATCCACAATCCGCCCTTGGTCCATCACATAGATGTAATCAAATTTAGGCAGTAGATGCAGTCGGTGCAAAGAAGATAAAATAGCCTTCTCTGAAAAAGCAGCGAACAACTGGTCATAAATCTTCATTTCTGTCTTAGGGTCTACGCTACTCGTCGGTTCATCTAATAGGATAATATCACTGTCTTTTGCTACAAAAACACCTCTTGCCAAGGCTAATCGTTGCTTTTGACCACCAGATAAATTCACTCCTTTCTCCTGTATTTTTGATTCGTATCCATTCGGTAATTGGGCGACTACCTCCGTAAAATGGGCGATAGCTGCTACCTTTTCCAAATCTGCTTGCTCATGTTTTAGACCAAGCGTGATATTATACTCGATAGAGTTTTCAAAAATCTCTGGTTCTTGGGGAAATAAAGTCACATGGTCTGAAATCAAACCTAATTGATTAATTGCTTTGCCATCTAAATCCAATTGTAAACTTATAGGTGGATATAATCCTCGCAATAAAGCTAAGAGCGTACTTTTACCACTTCCACTTTCGCCGATAAAAGCTATTTTCTGGCCTTTTCGAATAGAAATTTTGACATCCTTTAAGCCCATTTTTTTGTTATCAGGTACTTCTTCATTTCCTTGATGATGCAAAAAATTTAAACCTTTAATATCAACTTGCTGCCAATCTTTTGGCAATGGTAATAACTTGTCACCCGCTTTTAAGGCATCATAAGCATCGATAATATTAATGGCTGTTTTCACATCTGTATCAAACCGTACCACATCGGTGTACATCCAAGCGATATTGTGAAAAACACTCGTAAATTGCTGGACATAAGCCATTAACGTGACCAATCCACCAATTAAAAAGGTTTGTCCGGGGGTATAGTTTTGATAAATATAGCCCAATAGAATAATCGTATAAATCATGCCGACTAACATATCAACGATAAACCATTTCCATTCATTGATGCGGATATTTCTTTTATAGGGTGGTCGAATGTCGTCTACTCTATCCATCACTACTTTTTCCATTCTAGTTTCTAAGCGTAAAGTAATCACCGTAATGATGTTGGATAAACTATCGAATAAGGTGGAAGAAAGCGTATGTTCCTTTTCGTTGACTTGCTTTAAAGTGGCGATGTAGGGTTTATCAAATTGGAAGATGACCCAAACAATACCAATACCTAAAATTACTGCCACTAAACCTACTAATGGTGCAAAATAGAGCATGGCACCAAAGGAAATGAAGAATTTAGCGGCTGCATGCATGTATTCATACCCATGTGCAAAGAAACTTTTCAACGCCTCGTAAGCTTTTCTTATTCGGTTGATGGTTGCTCCACTATGGTTATCTTGATGCCATTTTACAGGTAAATGCACCGCTTTAAAATAAAGTTCTTCTAAAAAATTTTGGCTGATATTAAAGGCTAAATCCATTTCCCGAACTCTAGCAATTCCATGAAAATACCAATCCACTAATCTGACTAGTAGATAGGCACCAACATACATCCACGCAGAGGTCAAAATTGCTGCCCCCTGCAATTGCACTTGATTGATGAACATCCCCCAAAGGATAGGTTCTAAGGCGTGGACTAGATTACTCATCGCAAAACGAGCATAGATGGAAATATATTTACCTTTTTCGTTTTTGGCATATTTCCATGCCGTTTTCATTAACGAAATATAAGGATTGGTAGTCGATGTTTGCTCGGAAGTCATGATTAGGTTTATAGAAAAGTTATCCAAGGCAAAGTAACTACCTTCTTAAGAGAATAGTTCCATTTAAAAATAAAAAGTGGAAAAGAAATATTACTTTTCTTTTTTCAACAATGCTTCTCAAAAAACAACAAACTATCCGCTAAATGGTCTTCCCAATATTTCCACTCATGGATGCCTTCAAATTCTTCGTAGGTGTGTCCTATACTGGCTGTTGTCAATTGGGCATGTAATTTTCGATTGGGTTCAATTAGTAAATCATTTTTTCCACAATCAAAGCGAATAGGAGGTAATTTTGCACGATGGCTTTTCATCATTAAAAATACATCCTCACTTTTTCCTAAAACTTGCCCATAATTCGCCAGCTCCTCTTCTACAAATAATTCCATTTGGGAGAGGTTGGTAATGGCGCTATGGGCAGAAATCGCCTTAAATTTTTCTGGGTACTTTGCGCCAAGCATCAAAGCCCCAAAGCCCCCCATTGATAAGCCCCCTATAAATAAATCCGTTGAGTTGGCCGCTTGTGGAATATTCATTTTCACTGCATCTACCACATCTTCTACTATCCATTTATCAAAGTCATAACCACTGTGTTTTAAATACCCCGAACCATCCCCCCACAAACCATCGGAAGGCATCGCGAGAATCATGGGACGCATTTTTCCAGTTTCGATAAGTCGCAAAGCTGTGCGGTGTGCCCCTGCTTGTTGAGACCACGAATTGGAACTGCCATAAACGCCATGTAGCAAAATGGCAATAGGTAGATTATCCGCTTCTATGTTTGGTGGGATGAATAGACAAATATTTCCCCGACCTTTTAAATTGGGCGTTTTGATAGTCAAGTACCGAAGGTTATCGGATTCAAAGCGAGGGTCGGAGATTTTGACGGTGCGAAATCTGGGTTCAGACATGAATCAATTAAGCTAATTAAAAGCTGTAAAATTAGTCTATCAAAAGAAGATTATACTCAAAAATGGATAAAAAAATGAGTAGGAACTTTGAAAAAATGCTTAGCGCATAAAAAAACTCATTAAACAGACATGTAATAAAAGTACTCAATGGTGAATAGTGACTAGTATACATAGTTTATACAAGAATTTGGAAAATCTCACACATTCTTTAGCGCATCATTCTATAATGTTCGGTCATCGCTTCAACTGCTAAGTAGGTATTTTGATTAATAATATGCTCTAAAATTAATTTGTGTTGATTCAACAACTTATTATAATCAACGGCTTCACACTTAGCTATTTTTCTTTTGACTCCACTTTTTAGTAACATCGTTGTAAGATGTAGCATTAATGACTTTAATCCTCTATTCCCTGTTGCATCTGCAATCTTCAAGTGAAAAAATAAATCTTCCTCTATCCATGACAAGCCTTGTTTAACTTTGGCTTCAAATGAAGATAAGGCATTTGTCATCAAAGCAATATCATCAATTGTCCGCCGTTCTGCAGCCAATTTTACCATCTCTAACTCCAACAGATATCGTACCTCTACTAAATCATGAAAATCGTAATTCTTCAATTTCATAATAACGTATAATATCATTTTAAATATCTATTAGACGTTTGGTCTCTCAGAAAGTTCAACCAGGCTGGATATGCTTTTCTGGATTATAAGTACCAACACACAATTACTATTAATTTTGCCATTCGATATGGTCCCGATAAAAATCGGGATTAGGAACGTCTTGCAAAGAAGTTTTTATAAGAAACCCCTTTTTCACTTTATACCCTAAAGTGTTAAAGGCTCTTTGACAACTATTGCAAAAAAATAACTCCACCATTTCACCGATAATCTTTTGTAGTAAGCTATTCTTTTGTAACTATTCCTTTTCAGTTGGAAACGAAGACTGTCTTATTTCTTTTCCGAAACCACATTCCTCACCCGCTTCAAAGGTTCCAATAAATCCATATTAGTAATTTCCATCTTACTCACTTCTCCACCTTTAGCCGTCAACATACCGTGTTTTGCATTTTTCTGGGCACAAACCATCGTTTGTAAATCTTCCGAATAAGGAACAGAAAAGGAATAATTGACATTTGGTACATTCACCATTTCATCGGCTTGGTCTTTATGAATATGTAAATGCGTAGGGTCTGGTAAGGAAATACTATATTTTTCTCCAGAGGTCTGAATGAAATCTAATTGAATAGCGTCTCTCTGCATGATATTTTTCTTTGGAATACCATTTTGAATACCTTTTACTTTAAACCCTAATCGTTCCTCTTGGTGAATCATTTCCATCACGACGACTGGCTCATAACCATAAATATTTTCCACATCCTCTGATAAACTGGCAGATAGTACCTCCTCTTCTTCTCTATTCAATTTTTCGTAAAAATTTTCGATAACTCTAGAACAGGTTCTTTGAAAATCTCGCACGACAGCATCCCCATCATCTTGCATGATGCATAAATCTGCAACCGCTCTATAATAAACTTTACCGTCATAGTCTTTAAATCGTTCACACGCTCCTATTTCATGACCATTTTCTCGATTATAGGCTTGGCATAATTTCTCTGAAGTAAACATGACAGAAGGCTCTGACATATACCAACTTTCTCCATTTAGATGCTCTAATGGCGTACAATCACTAATTGGAAAACCATTTTCTCGGTTAAAACTTTGACAACCTTTTAGGGAAGCAAACATATTGGCACCTTCTGGATGTTCAAAACAAGCACACAAATCATATTCGTCACTTAAATTAAAAATAGCGTGGGCTGATTCGTGAATCGCTGTTCCAAAATTATAACTCTCTGAGGTAAAAATATTATAGGATAAAAAATGGATATTGCTTTTTAAATAGGCGCCATCACTATACGGGTCTTTATGCATTAGTCCGTAAGCATCTATTCCTTGGATTTCTGAATTCTTTACAAATTCTGGGAAAGCTTCTTACTCATAAAAGTTTTTAGAGATATCATACCCATCGGCTTCTCTTTGTGTGTAATAATATTGCCAGTTTTCTTTGTGATTTTTGATTTGGTTGTTTTCGTGAAAACCATTGTAAATTAATTGTTCCATATCAGTTAAGAAGCCTCTCCAATCTTGTTTATAATCTATATCGGGAAACAAACACAAATTGATAGACTTTACTAATGGACTACGAGTGGTCGCATATAAAGTGATTTTATCTAAAGGCCATCGAGCATCTCCCGCATCAAAAATGGCCAATCTTTCAGATACTTCCCCTTCTGTATTAAACACTCTAAAAATGTACTCTACATTGCTAAATGCTTTAAACCCTCTCGCAAAAGTAAAATCTACCGCTGCATCCGTCGTCACTCCATCAAATTCCCAATCATAAACAAATCCCCATTGACCATTACTTCTTCGGCGTTTTGAAGGTAAACCTGCAGCGTTTTCGTATAATTCATATTCATAAACTAATAATTCTACTTTTAATATACCTTCTTCATCAGCAACTTTACTTTTAAAAGTTACTGCTTGATTATTGTTAGGGTGCAATGGACTATGTATCCAATAATCAAAATCGGCTGCTCCAATCATAGGTTCTGTAAAAATGGCCGATTGGGTTGATTTACAGCTTTGTAGCGCTGATACCCCAACGATTAGTACAATTAAAAATAATAATCTTCTCATAATATCACGGGCTTACATAACGAATAAAGTAGGATAACTATAGTTCATCAAACCTTAAACCTTACTAATTTCTTTTGCAAAATAGCTTTTCTAGCGCCAGTATAGTTCCTAACTATTGGGCCCTAAGATTCTCTTTATCTGTATTGGTTTCGACAAGTTAAATTCCTAGTTTAGGAATTCTAGGGAAATATTTTGGAGGAATAAATTAGGTCTCTTTCTGCAATTTTAGACTATAGGTTTGCCAACAAGAACATGCCTTTTTGGGATTAGTTCGATTGGCAATAGTACGTATAGACTTTATTCTAATAAAAACGACTAAAAAATTTAATTTGATATAATGGGAGATAGTTTAACATTTCTTGTTGAGGGAACGGGGAATGGGAAGGTTGGGTAGGAAATATTAAATATTCTTTTTTAATATAAATAAATTTACGCTATTTGTGCCACTTTCGCAACTGTTTTAACACCGCTGAGAAGTCTTTTGGTACTGGAGCTTCAAAAATTAACCTTTTTTGGGTAGTCGGTTGGTCCAATTCTAAGCGAAAAGCATGTAAGGTGGTTCGAGTCATCAGTGGTCTTTCTTCTTGGTCTTTTCCAAGTCGATATTTTTTCAATTTAATCTCTGACAGTCGAAATTCGGTTCTGTTTCCATATAAATTATCTACCGCAAGCGGATAACCGATGGCCTCAAAATGGACTCTAATTTGGTGGGTTCTACCTGTTTTGATATTTGCTTCTACTAAGGCAAAGCTTTGGAATTGCTCAATTAATTTATAATAGGTTAATGACTTCTTGCCTTTGTTGGACACCATCATTTTCCCTGGGCGAGCTGGATGTGGTGCTATTCCTTGATTGATTTCGCCCTCGGGAGTACTTAAAATTCCATCCACCAACGCATAATAAATCTTCTCTACTGTCCTTTCTTGAAATTGTTTACTTAGGTGCTTATGTGCTACATCATTTTTGGCAAAACACATAATTCCACTGGTCGCTTTGTCTAAGCGATGCACTGTGAATACTTTGCCATATTTATTATTCAAAAACGATAACACATTTGGCTTCGTCTCATCATGCCTATCTGGAATAGAGAGATAATCGGCAGGTTTGTTGACGATGATTAAATCATCATCTTCGTGGAGTATTTGTACTTTTTGCTTCAAGATTGTGTTGGAGGTTGTTAGAAGTTATTGGGAGTTATTAAAAGTTATTAATCATATTTTGGTAACGAAGTGCTTTTAAGAAAATTTTGTGGTAATTTCCATTTCAAAGCTCCGAGCTACCTAATTTTTTGCAAAAGTACTTATTCTTGAATTATGATAACGGAAAGAGCCTTAACAAAAGAAGAATTAAAATTATTGGAAATAAGTGATGTTTTTCATCAACAAAGAACAAATAAAAAATTTGGTTGGCATAAAACGGCTATACTTCTGCTTTTCTTATTTAGAAGGAATCGAACAAACACTTCGGCAAAAGAAATAAAGGAGATAACTTAAAATAACCTCAAAAATAAATCCGTTGCCCTTTATCAGCTGTATTAATTTTTCTACAACGGATTATTAAAGGACAACGGATTCAATTATAAACTTATAG
>CALLVC010000161.1 GCA_938010785.1 uncultured Saprospiraceae bacterium | reverse complement strand
ATGCAAATAGAAGACGATTTTAATATGGCAGTAATTATGCAGAAGGAAATGAGTCGTTAACCAAAAAGAGCTTCCAGAAACATTAAGTTCTGGAAGCTCTATTATTTTATTTACCTCCTATTTTTCAAAAAGGCTTTCTATTTCTGAAAGAAAATTTAAGCCGCGACAGTCTCAGCAATTGCTGCAAAAGCCTGCTTAAAATCATCTTTGATATCTTCGATGTGCTCAATACCTACAGAAACTCTTAAAGCATTAGGTTTTACCCCTGCTGATAATTGTTCTTCCGCAGATAATTGTTGGTGTGTAGTGGCAGAAGGTTGAATAATCAAAGTTTTTGCATCACCTACATTGGCTAGATGAGAAACCAACTTTAAGCTTTCAACAAACTTAGTTGCTGCTGCCCCATCTGCTTTTAATTCAAAAGACAATACACCTCCAAATCCATGACTTAAATACTTCTTGGCATTCGCATAAGAAGGGTCATTTGGTAAGCCAGCATAACTAACGCTTGCTACTTGAGGATGCTCATTTAACCATTCAGCCATTTCGAGGGCATTATCACAAGTTCTTTGAACTCTAAGAGATAATGTTTCTAAACCTTGTAATAACATGAAAGAATTAAATGGACTCAAAGCAGGACCAAAATCTCTTAATCCTTCTACTCTACACCTAATGATGAAAGCAATATTTCCAAATGGGCCATTCATTCCAAATACTTCTCCAAAATTTAAGCCGTGGTATCCTTCAGATGGCTCAGAAAATTGAGGAAATTTTCCATTCTCCCAGTTATAATTACCACCATCAACAATTACTCCACCGATAGAAGTTCCGTGCCCACCAATCCACTTAGTAGCTGATTCAACTACGATATTTGCACCATGCTCTAATGGCTTGAATAAATAGCCACAAGCACCAAAAGTATTATCCACAATTAGTGGAATATCATGAGCTTTAGCAACAGCAGCAATCGCATCAAAGTCAGCAACGCTAAATCTAGGGTTACTAATTGTTTCTAAGTAAATCGCCTTAGTATTTTTATCAATTAATCGTTCATAATCGCTACCATTTTCTCCAGCTGTAAATCTACATTCTACCCCTAATCTCTTGAAGGCTACTTTAAATAAGTTATAAGTACCGCCATATAAATTTGAAGACGAAACAAAATTATCACCAGCTTGTAAGATATTGTTTAGTGCAATAAACTCCGCAGATTGACCAGAAGCCACTCCTAAAGCAGCGACTCCACCTTCTAAGGCAGCTACTCTTTTCTCGAATACATCCGTAGTCGGATTCATAATTCGAGTATAAATATTGCCAAACTCCTTCAATGCAAATAAATTAGCACCATGTTCAGAGTTATTGAATGTATAAGAAGTTGTTTGATAAATAGGAACAGCTCTTGAATTTGTTGTTCCTTCTACTTCTTCCTGTCCTGCGTGTAGTTGCAGGGTTTCATACCTTAAATTAGACATAATAGTAAAAATTAGTTTCGTCGAAATTAGGATACCTTCCACCTAGTAAATGAACGCGTCATCATCGACGTATTTTGGAAATAAAAATTAAACACATGAATACATGATCATACAATAGACTATAAATATTTGATTGCTAGATATTTATGAATTGCACAAAAAAGATATGCAAGTTAAAAAATGATACGGAAAGTAGCTAGGTTTTGATTCAACTTTTTAATTCAATAGGCCAAATGAACTTATAAAAAGGCTGTCAAAAATAAAAATCCGTATCCCTAACGTCGAATGACAAAAAGGAATACGGATAATCAACTAAAACTTGTACCACTTTGCTACAAAAAGAGAATTCATCAGTCACTCTAAAAGAGAAAAAACCAGCCGGTAAATCTATTAACCTTAGCGTAGATTGTTCAATAATTCTAGATTCTCTAATTGAATTATTGTTGCTGACCCATTCCACTTTATATTTTCCAAAACCACCAGTTATATCAACGGTGATTTCGCCTAATTCATCTCCGCATAGCCCAATGGGGGTAAGTGTGAAATCCAATTCACAAAAGTAAGGATCTTGTGCTTGTAATTTTTCTATTGGCACTAGCCAAATAAAAAGTAGTAGTAAAATTAAGGTCGTAGTAAACTTGTTCATTGTGTTAAATTAAAATGTGAGTAATAATGGTAATAGGAAAGCCATGTGCTTGCCTTAAATTAAAATTTCTTTGGGTTAATGATTCTACTCTTTTTTAAATCGGTTAAAGGGCTTTCATGTCTCGGACGGCAGAAAGCTTAGACTGCAAGAAATTAATTCTGTTTGTCAATATTAATGTGGTATAAGTCCTTAAAAAAGACATAGAGATTTACCCATTGTAAGAAACAACTCATTACAACAACAACAATAATATCTATGGTGAGATTAGTAATTGGTCTGGGGAAATCTTTAATCCTAGTACAACTAACGTACAACAACCAATAAGGCTATTATCCTGTCGTAAATAATCAAAGGAGTAATCTAGTAATAGAAAAGAAAAAATAAGATAAGTTACTTAAGTAATGCAGCTCAATTAATCGGGTAATTTTTAGCAGCCTTTTTCCGCTATTTTTTACCAAAAAATAAATCCGTAGCGGGTACTATGCATTGATTTTTTGGCGAAAACTATCGAAAAAATTCAAGCTAAAAATTTTACCCGATTAATCAATCCGCATTACTTAATATTAGAGCGTCAGCTAAAAAAGTAATAAATATCCGTGTTCCTTCACTAATCCGTGGTATTGATTACTACCACGGATTAGTGAAGGAACACAGATATTAGATTGATATTAAATTACAATAATATTTTTTGTAATATCAATTTT
>CALLVC010000160.1 GCA_938010785.1 uncultured Saprospiraceae bacterium | reverse complement strand
AGATGGTAACTTTATCTCTAGCCTGATTAAAGCAAACTAAGCCATTTCCCCATCCGCCCATCCAAAGCGCATTATTTTCATCTTCTACTATATCATAGATGGAAGATATTTTTTCAAATGTTTGAGGATTAGAGAAGTTTTTATCCGCTAAAAAGAGTTTATATCCAGAATTTCCCAGCCAAAGTCGATT
Organism: uncultured Saprospiraceae bacterium; assembly: GCA_938010785.1. Taxonomy (GTDB): domain Bacteria; phylum Bacteroidota; class Bacteroidia; order Chitinophagales; family Saprospiraceae; genus JAFMDF01. Next base: position 7,693 of record CALLVC010000160.1, on the reverse strand, counting down.
ATCCTTTTCTTGGTATATCGTACTAAAATTGGCTCCATGAAATAAATGCTCAAGTGTATTAATTGTTTTAAGTTGGTTCGTTTCTGGGTTGAAAATTAAAGGTAATATATCTCTTCCTGTAATGACAATATTACCATCATTAAGCTTATTAATTGCGTGAGCGGGATAACGTTTATTAGCTTCTGGATGTCCAAAATTTTGAAATGTATTTTGTAAGGTATTAAATTTTGAAAAGAATCCATTAGCTGTTTCTAACCATAAAACTCCAGCGGTGTCAGGTAAAAATGCTTTTATATAATCACCTGGTAGCCATTCTTGGTTATAAGGGTCGTAAAGGTATCTTTCAAAAGTATAATCTTTGCGATTTAATTTATTTAGGGAAGAGGAAAAAAATAACCTACCAGATGAAAATAAGAAAAATATAATATATTGTGCGAAAAAACTATGAGAATATATTTAGCACCAGAAGTACTATCAAGCTTCAATTCAGCCTTGCACAAACTAACAGGTTTTTCTCGACGTCAGTATGCTGCGGAATTATGCGAGCAATACTTTGATAATTCACCTAGAATGATGGAAAGTCATTTAAATGTAAGTCGAGCCATGGTAGAATTAGCTTTAAACGAGCGTCGCACAGGTATTAGATGCCTAGATGCATATAGTGCAAGAGGGACAAAAAAAAAGAAGAGGTTTTTGAGGATTTAGAATCGGACATAAAGGGAGTGGTAACTAAATCAAGCCAAACAGATCCTAGCTTTAAAACACAACGCTGCTATGTCAAATTAACAGCCCAATATATATACAAAGAGCTAATTTTAAAAAAGCCTTATGAATTGATAGATTTTTGCCTGCGAACAGTAAATAATGTAATGAATCGCTTGGGTTACACTTTAAAAAGGGTAAAGAAAACGGAACCTTTAAAGAAAATTCCTGAGACAGATGCTATTTTTGATAACCTTAATGCCAAGCATGAGTTAGCAAAAAACAATCCACGAATTTTACGTATTTCAATAGATACTAAAGCAAAAGTAAGAATAGGGAACCTAAGCAGAAAAGGACAGTCTCGTGCGATTAATGCCCCAGTAACAGATGACCATGACCACAAATGGATAGCCACATTAACACCTTTTGGGATTTACGAAGTGACAACTAATAATTGTTTTATCGTCTTTGGTAATTCTAAAGAAACTTCAGATTTTATTGTAGATTCCTTAGAATGGTGGTGGAATGAAAGGCAATTTATGCCAAATGACTATGATTTATTAATGATAGATTTGGATAATGGCCCATCTGTGGGAGGTAGAACAAAGCGTTTTCTACAACGAATGGTGGAATTTTCTAAAAAGATAGGATTACCAATTCAGTTTGTTTATTACCCTCCTTATCATAGCAAATATAATGCGGTAGAAAGGGTTTGGGCAGCTTTGGAGCATTACTGGAATCCATTAGTATTAGATACTGTTAAAAATACGATTGATATTGCAGAAAGAATGACATGGAATGGATTTAACCCTATTGTACATTTTTTGGATAAAGTATATGAATCAGGTGTAGAAGTGACCGCTAAAGAGTTAAGAAAAATAGAGCAATTTATTACGCGAAATCCTGATTTGAAAAAATGGGATTTTATTATTAATACTTAGATAAATTTGGTAGGTTATTTTTTTCCTGTTCCCTTAAAAGCAAAATATATATTTTTTAAAGCCCAAAACATTCCCATTTATTTATAGACAAGTCTCTTTTCTCTGCTCTATACTCTCTTTTCTCAAAACTGTGTAGTTTTAAAAGTATCTATCCCTTAAACTTAGGTTTATTATTGAATAAATTTGTCCCACTTGCCAGAAGCTAAAGACTTAGCCAATCGGTATAGTAAAATTGTCAACGGAAAGGCGATGGTCAGTTTTGCAGAAACGCTCTTTGGCATTCCTACAACTGCTCATATTTTAGGGGGTGCAGTGATGGGAAAAAATAAAGAAGAAGGCGTCATCAATGCTAAAAATGAAGTATTTGAGTACGAAAATATGTACGTGTGCGACGGGTCTATGATTTCGGCAAATTCGGGGGTCAATCCTTCTCTCTCAATCACTACTATTACGGAACGTGCAATGAGTAAAATTCCGCCCAATACAGAAACCTCCTAATTTAATTGAAAAAATACATAGAATTACAGAATATTTGTTAATTTTATCCCTCAATATTTTTTTAAAAAATTCAATTCCTAAACGATAAAACTATAATTTCATGAGTGCTCCAATGACGGTTGCTAATGAGGCCCAAACGGCTGAGATTCATAGGCTTTTTGAACTACAACAAAAAAGTCAAATAAAGGTAGGAAATACGACTGCTAAACAAAGAATAGCTAAATTAAAAAAGCTACAAAAAGCAGTTATGAAATATCGCCCCCAAATTAAAAAGGCGCTCTATAATGACTATCGAAAGCATCCTAGTGAAGTAGATTTGACAGATATTTATCCTGTAATCAGTGAAATTAAGCATGCTTGCTCGAATCTAAGAAGTTGGATGCGCAAGGAATATGTTGATACACCTATTGCCATTTTAGGCTCTAAATCTCACATTCGATACGAACCTAAAGGCAATGTCTTGATTATTTCACCGTGGAATTTTCCTATCAACTTGACTTTAGGACCATTGGTTTCTGCTATCGCAGCAGGAAATACGGTTATCCTAAAGCCTTCTGAGCACACCTCTCATGCTGGGGCAATCATGTCCAAAATTTTGAAAGAAGTTTTTTCAGAAGACGAAGTGGCTATTGTTGAAGGAGGCATTGGTACTTCAACTGCTTTATTAGCACTTCCTTTTAATCATATATTTTTTACAGGTGCACCGTCGATTGGAAAAGTAGTAATGGCAGCAGCGGCTAAGCACTTGACTTCCGTTACACTAGAATTAGGCGGTAAGTCACCAACTATTGTAGATGAGTCAGCAAGTGTAGAAATGGCAGCTCGTCGTATCGCTTGGGGTAAGTATTTAAACAATGGTCAAGTTTGTATTGCACCCGATTACATTTTTGTGCATGAAAGTAAAAAACAGGCGTTCTTAGATGCTGTTAAAAAGAATATCAAAAAATTCTACACGGAAGATGCTTCTAGAGAAAAATCTTACGCAAGAATCGTTAATAATCGACACTTCCATAGAGTGAAAGGATATGTAGAAGATGCTATTTCGAAAGGAGCAAAAGTAGAAGCAGGTGCTAAATTCGATGGTGACCAAGATTATATTGCGCCTACGGTTATGACCAATGTATCGGAAGATTCAACTTTGATGACCCAAGAAATATTTGGACCTGTTATGCCTGTTTTTGGATATACAGACATCAACCAAGTCATTGATAAAATCAATTCAAGAGAAAAACCTTTAGCCCTTTACATCTATAGTAATAAGAATAAAAACATCAACCATATCATGGCGAATACGCGTGCGGGTGGTACTTGTATCAACCATAATGCGGTGCACTTTTTTAATGGAAACTTGCCTTTCGGTGGGTCCAATAATAGTGGTATCGGTAAAGGTCATGGCCATTATGGTTTCAAAGCCTTTTCTAATGCCAGAGGGGTTTTACAACAACACGTCCCTAACGCATTAGAATTATTGATGCCTCCCTACAATAACTTTAAACAGAAATTAATTGATTTAACAATAAAATATTTCTAACTATTTCAAGGGGTTGTGTAGTTCTACTTTGACACTTTAGAATCAGTTCTTACTAAATTCACGCACTTCGCTACGCTACGTGCCTAGAAGTAGTTTTTTAGCCGCCGAAGGCGGCGTGTACATTAAAGTATTTAAAATGTCAAAATAGAATTTCAAAGGTTTATATATTACGATTTTGACTTTTCGTTCGCCCTATTTTTCCTAATATCAGCTAATGTATAAGTTTTCTCTATACCTATTCCTTATAGGTAGTTTTTTTTGTAAAACCCGCCTGACTGCGCAACGGACAGGATTCAAATTCAAAACCCGCCAGCTCCGCTAGTTCGGGCTGGTCTAAAAATGAAGTCTCGAAACTATTGTAAATACTCGACATTGTTGGAAATATTCTTAAATTTTAAACCGATATTTCCAGTCTTCAGACCGTCCAGACTAAAGAAAGAGATACGCTGAAAGTATCGCTTTCTAGGCTCCCCTAGCAGGAGATGCTTTCAAAGTATCTCCTGCTTTTCGGTCAATAATCCCTTAGCCTGACGGTCTGACTCCTAACCTCTAATTATGAGTATCACTTTTTTGCAGTTTCGAATATAATTGAGAAAATTAAAGTAAATGAAAAATACAAGCTACTTTTTTCTACTGTGTTGCCTATACTGGCAAAGCTGTGGTACAACTACCCCACTTGCTACAACCACTCCGAAAGATAATCTTTCGACCATTATTCAAGATTATGAAAATTTTGGGGAACAATTATACGAGGAGTTTAAAGCTCCCTGGCCCAATTTATCAAGCGAAAAATTAGCTAAGGAAAAAGCTGGATTGCAACAAATAAGCAATCGACTGGCGGAATTAAATGCTAGTCAACTGTCCCCACCGGATAAAATAAACATAGATTTATTAGATTTAATCGTAAAAGATAGATTGTATCATCTTGATTTCCAGTCTCATTTATTTCCTTTGAATTCCGAAGGTGGTTTTTTAGCGGGCATTGTTTATGCGTTGCAAAATCAGCGCATACAATCCGCCGAAGATTATACTAAATTTAAAGAAAAGTTATTGGCTTTGCCTGCCTATTTGGAAACTAGAAAAGCACAAATGCAGTTGGGGCAACAACAAGGTAAATCTTCCCCAAAGATTGTGGTAGAAAACTGTATCAAATTAGTAGAGGGGGTTTTAAATACTCCTAAAGCAGATTTATTTTTCTTAAATGGAGTCCGTGGTCAGGAAGGGAGACAAGAAGAAATTACCACTATCGTTGACCAACAGATTCTACCCGCTTATCAAAATTTCAATCAATTTTTAAAAACGGAATATTTACCTAAAGCCCCTCAAAAAGTTGGTATTGCAGGTATCTCAGAGGGAAAAGATTTTTATGAACAACGAGTGAAATTCTTTACCACATTTGATATTTCTCCAAAGGAAGTTTTTGATATTGGACAACAAGAAGTCAAGCGAATTCGAGGAGAAATGCAAGCGATTATTGAGGAGTTAAAATTTGAAGGCTCTTTTGCTGACTTTCTAGCATTTTTGAGAACAGACCCTCAATTTTATCCTAAAACCCCTAAAGCTCTATTGCAGCAAGCAGCTTGGATTACTACTGAAATGCAAGGTAAATTACCACAGTATTTTGGCAAATTACCTAGAATGCCTTTAACGGTCAAACCTGTTCCTGCTGCCTTGGCTCCTAATTATACAGGAGGTCGATATTCCCCAGGTTCCTATCAAAATAATCGAGCTGGACAATATTGGGTCAATACTTACAAATTAGAAAGTCGACCTTATTATGTCTTACCCGCCTTATCTTTGCACGAAGGCGTGCCTGGTCATCATTTACAGAATATGTTGGCTGCTGAAATGGACAATATGCCTGAATTCCGACAACAAACTTACCTTTCCGCTTTCGGAGAAGGTTGGGGTTTATACTCCGAATTTTTAGGCAAAGAAGCAGGCATATATAAAACCCCTTACGAAGATTTTGGTCGCTTAACTTATGAAATGTGGCGAGCGTGTCGATTAGTCGTAGACCCAGGTATGCATTATATGGATTGGACTAGGGAACAAGCTGTTGAATTTATGGCTTCCAACACTGCCCTATCCATGCATGAAGTGAATACAGAAATTGACCGTTATATCGGTTGGCCTGGTCAAGCGGTTTCTTATAAAATAGGCGAATTAAAAATAAGAGAATTAAGAAAACTAGCAGAAAAAGAATTAGGCGATAAATTTGATATTAGAACCTTTCATGACACTGTTTTAGCAAATGGTTCAGTACCTTTGTCCACTTTGGAACGAATTATTAGCCAGTATATAATAAAGCAAAAAGAGATAAATCCTTAAAATGAGTCAAGAAACACTTCAAAAAACACCAACTACCACTACTCCAGCTAAGAAAGACTTGAAAACCTACCCTCCTGTTAAAGGCGGTAGTTTCTTAATAGAAAATGGCAAGGCGGACGATTTTTTCATCGCCGAAGACTTTGATGACGAGGCAAGAATGATTGGTGATTTGGTCAGAGATTTTTGTATCAAGGAAATTCAAGAACCTTTTTTCAAAAATGGTCGAGAGTTAGAAGTGACAAATGAAACAGATAAAGCAGAGATGTTAGCCATCTTGAAAAGAGCAGGTGAATTGGGCTTATGTGGTGTCAGTATTCCCGAAGCGTATGGTGGCATGGGCTTAGATGTCAAAACCAATACCCTGATTTCTACTCAATTACCTCATGGTTTCTCCTTTGCTACTACCTTAGGCGCACAAACTTCCATTGGTTGTTTACCCATTGTTTATTATGGTAATGAGGCGCAAAAACAAAAGTATTTACCCAAAATTGCCAGTGCAGAATATGTAGCCTCCTATGCTTTGACTGAACCTACTGCTGGTTCTGATGCCAACTCTGGTAAAACAAAAGCAGTACTTAGTCCAGATGGGAATAACTATCTATTAACTGGTCAAAAAATTTGGATTACCAATGGTGGCTTTGCGGATGTTTATATCGTTTTTGCAAAAATTGAGGACGACAAAAACCTTTCTGCCTTTATTGTAGAGAGAGATTTTGAAGGTTTTTCTATTGGCCCCGAAGAAAAGAAATTTGGTATCAAAGGCTCTTCTACGGTACAAATCTATTTTGATAATTGTAAAGTACCCTTAGAGAATTTATTGGGAGAACGACAAGGTGGTTTTAAAATGGCTTTGACCATTCTTAGTGGGGGTCGAATTAAGGCTGGTGCAGGAGGCGTTGGTGGTGCTATATTTGCCGTCAATCGTTCTGCTACCTATGCTAAGGAACGTAAGCAATTTGGCAAATCCATTGCCGAATTTGGTGTTATCCAAGCCAAAATTGGAGATATTACGACCAAAGCTTTTGCTATCGAAGCAGCCCTTTTTCGAACTAGTGACTTAATTGATAGAAAAGAAGCCAACTTATTAGCTGCAGGTGCTTCTCCGAGTGAGGCTAAAATAAAAGCCACTAGTGAATTCACCATAGAAGCAGCTATTTGTAAAGTCAAAGGCTCTGACCTGTGTTGCTATGCCATTGATGAAGCGATGCAAATTCATGGAGGAATGGGCTATGCTGCTGAAACTGGTTTAGGCATGGGCTACCGAGATGCAAGAATTACCAAAATATATGAAGGCACGAATGAAATAAATGCCATGCTTGCCGTAGGTGAATTATCTAAGCGAGCTTTGCAAACCAAAGAATTAGATTTAGTCGGCGCAGGAAAAAAGATACCTACTTTCTTGATGTCTATGTCCAACCCTTTTCGCTCTAAATCAGATAGTTCTGAACAAAAACGGATTTTGCAAGGGCTTAAAAATACTTTCCTTTACCTCACTAATGCTGCTGGAAAACACTTTAAAAAAGCATTAGTAGACGAGCAAGAAATTATTATGCACCTCTCCGCTATTCTGCAAGAAGCTTTTGTCGCAGAATGTGCCTATTTAAAAGTTCAAAAATTAAGTGCTCAAGCCAACGCAGATAAAGCAAAATTAGCCATCCAACAACAAATGGTTCAACTCTATTTATTTGAT
>CALLVC010000159.1 GCA_938010785.1 uncultured Saprospiraceae bacterium | reverse complement strand
AAATTTTTAGCTTGAATTTTTTCGATAGTTTTCGCCAAAAAATCAATGCATAGCACCCGCTACGGATTTATTTTTTGGTAAAAAATAGCGGAAAAAGGCTGCTAAAAATTACCCGATTAATTGAGCTGCATTACTTAACTCATACTTATCCACATTTATCCCTTTTCATTAGCCTCTCTTTCCAAGTATGCTTGATAAGCTTGAGGGGTATCTAAATCGTAAATTCCTTTAGGAAAATCAACCACTTCAATTTCACCTTTGAACCGATTAATAATTTTCCTTGCACCTTCGTCTTTATCTAAATCAAGAAGCTTATCAAATAATTTTTTTGAAAATAAAGCAGGAACACCTTTTATATTATTATAGCTTGTTGCTACAATATTGGCTTTCGTTTCACGGTACTTATCAATCAATTCTTGTAATTTCTTAGCAGATAAATAAGGCTGGTCACAAACCATTACGATAACTGCCGATAAATCCTTTTCTGCATTTAATAAAAATGATAGTCCTGCTTTTAAAGTAGTCCCCATTCCTTGTTCCCAATCTTCATTAATAATAAAATCTAAAGCTGGTCGAGAAGCAATAAACGGAGTTATTTGTTGAGCATTAGCTCCTAAAACGATAACTGTTTCTTGATGCTCCAAAGCCTGTGTGATAGCAATAGCCCTTTCAATTAACGTTTGGTTATCAATTTTCAATAATTGCTTAGGCTTCCCCATCCTACGTGACGCACCAGCAGCCAGTATAATAACACCAATTCGTTCTCTTTTAAATGCTATTTTGTTTTCCAATCCTCCAAATTATTTTGTGACTATATTGAATCAGTATTTATAAAATTAGATTTTTTATTTTATTTTTTAAGTAAGTTCTCAATGTACCGACGAACCTGAATGCGTAGCGGGCAGGTTCGTCGGTACGTTAAGACAAACTATTGAGAACCTACTTTTTTAAAAAATAAACAATTGATAATCAGTACTTTAAAATAAGATATTCAAAAAATTATATTTTTTTTAAAAATCTAGGAACTTTTTGAACCCAATTTAAGGTTCTTATGCTGAACGTGCAAAATGCACATATTTTCAAACTAAATACATCAACAAATTCAGATGTTTTTATTTAACCAACATATTATCGTCACTAACTCCATGAGTAATTTCGGGAGTACTATGCTAAATAAGCAGGAGTCGATAAGTAGTCCTGAGTATGACAAGCCTGTTGGGTTTGAAAAATACCTCTTCTAATAGTTCTCTTCCTTTAATGTTGAGTAGCTGTTAGAAAAGCAGCTACGAAACGGAATTTCCCTTTTCCTTTATTTTCAAGGCTGTATTTCTTTGTTTTAGCAAATCGCATCGGCGAGTTGTATTAAACGATTTCTAAATTACTCTTTAGTATTTTTTCAAAGTTCTTTAGAGCAAACTTAGTCATTTTTAATACATCACATAGTCTATTTTTCTGATGAATGCACAGAAAAATAAGAGGCATCCTATGTCCAAAACAAAAACACGCTTGTAGCCCAATTGGCAGAGGCGTCCGACTTAGAATCGGAATGTTGTGAGTTCGAGTCTCACCAAGTGTACAATAAACTTTGACAATACGGAGGATAGGCAAATATTGGTTTGTTGCGCTCGCCTGCTAAGCGAGTTTTCGGCGTAGGTCGAAATGAAGGTTCAATTCCTTTGTTCTCCGCAAAATATTCTAAGGAAAGACAAGCCAATAGGCGGTGGCCACTGTCTTGAAAACAGTTCGGAGCTAACGACTCGTGTGGGTTCGACTCCCACTCTTTCCGCAAAATTGCTAAAAGAAGCAATCGTTCATTAAAACTAAAAACCAAATGACATTTATTCAAGCTGATTAGTTTTCAGAAATAGGACAAGATTATTTGAAAGTAACTTATTTCAAGTTAGCACTTAGCTCAACTAATTACTAGTCAACTAATCACAAATCACAAATCTAGGCGTAGCTTAATGAAGAGCGCTGCACTTGGACTGCAGAGGGCGTGGGTTCGACTCCTACCGCTTAGACTAATTTCTTGAACTGTAAAAAGCAGTATCAAGATTTAAAGAAATATGAAGGAAAAAAAAATATTGGTACGCTATTGCCTTCACGAGCAACGTGAGCAAATAGGGATAGCACTAGGGGTTCGATTCCTCAATCCTTCATTTTTTAAGGCGACATAGCTCACTAGGTGAGAGCGTTGGTCTGAAAAACCAAAGGGTAGGGTTCGATTCCCATGTTGCCACTAGGTCAGTATGTAGTGAACAAATAAACTTATCAAAATTGCGCGGTATTGTAATTGGCAACATGCTGGTCTCATAAGCCAGCGCTACGAGTTCGAGTCTCGTCTGCGCAACAAATAATTTTCCAATTGCCTCGTAGCTCAGTTGGTTAGAGCATCGGTCTTTTAAACCGAGGGTCGTGAGTTCGAGCCTCACCGGGGCAACACTCTCAATAAGAAATGTCCTTATTCAAAAAAAGTCCTCAATAATTCATCAATTACTTTACACCAATCCATTTAATAAGTACTCTACACTCTACCCTACTAAAACTCCCTCCTCCACCCGAACTGCGAAGCAGCGAAGGGCGGTAATTACGATTTTTAGTAGGGTAGAGTATTCAATAATCTAACTTTTATAAACAAAGTTTTATAAAATACGTTTCCCAAATAAATTCATTCTTTAAATTCTAAATCATTATGTCGCGAAAAATTCCCATACTTATTCCAAGAGGGAAAAAAGTCATTCTATTTGATGGCGTTTGCAACGTTTGCGACGGCTTTGTGCAATTTGTTTTAAAAAGAGACCCAAAAGGAATGTTTTATTTTGCCTCCTTACAATCCGAAATAGGCAAACAATTATTAATAAAGCATAAAGTAGAAATAGCTGACCTAAGCACAGTAGTGCTAATTGATGGAGATAAAGTCTTTACGCATTCCGATGTAGTTTTAATAGTAGGTAAAGATTTGGGAGGGCTATTTAAATTACTTTATCCCTTTAAGATATTACCTAAAAATTTTAGAAACTTCTTATATGATTGGTTTGCCAAAAATCGTTATCGCTTTTTTGGTAAAAAAGAAGTTTGTATGCTTCCTAAACCAGAATGGCGTAGTCGATTCTTAGATGTACTTTAGTAAGGCAATTGCATAAAGATTATTTATCTATAAAATTGCTCATTAAAAGTGTTTTTCTTTTTTGCATTCTGCGTAAGCTTATGCCCAGAGGCATAAAAGCTTAGGAAATAAAAAAGAAACAAAAAATGCTAGTCAAATTAAACTGCCATCCCGTCCCTTCGGGTTCGCCCGTACGGACTAATGCTCAAACAGTACTTTGAAGGCTAATCCCGCCCTGTTACTTGTTCTTAGGTGGGTACTGTGTTTTTACGCAATTACCTTAATACTTTAGAAGGGTTTTCTTATAAAAATTCCATACTAAGCGTTCCTAATCCCGATTTTTCATCGGGACCGTATCGAACGGCAAAATTTGTAAAAAGCAGGTGTTTTCATTTTTATAAGAAACCCCTTTATACTTTATCACCTTCCTTCTTATATATCCGACAATTTCTCTATTTTAACTTTCCTTTAATATGCTTTAGGATAACTAATAGCGTCATAAGGTCGTTCTTATGATTAACAGGCATTCTATTTGCCGTATCCAGAATGGAGAAAAGAGCGTAGAGAAAAAAGATTTAATTAGTAATTAATTGAGTTATTTTAGAAAAATACTAGAATTGAATACTATAAAGTATCTACACTCTATTCTAAATAATAATAAATTCCTAAACTAAATTAGTATACAATGATTAAGCGTTTAACTTTCTTATTTACGATGGTTACCCTCCTATTTTCTACGAATGTAGAAGCACAAAAACTAAAAGGCTTATTAAACAAAGCCAAAGAAGCAGTAACAAGTGAAGGGGGTGGACTTTCCAAAGATGAAGTGGGAAAAGGCTTAAAAGAAGCATTAAATATTGGGGTAGGAGAAGCCGTAGATTTTTTATCTGTTGAAGATGGTTATTACAAAAGTCCTTATAAAATCTTGATGCCTCAAGAGGCAGAAAAGGTGATGAGTAAATTAAGAGTTGTACCGGGGTTTTCAAATATTGAAGCAGATATTTTAGAAAAAATTAATAGAGCAGCAGAAGATGCCGCTACTAAAGCAAAGCCTATTTTTGTAGGAGCCATCAAGCAAATGACATTTAAAGATGCGATGAATATTTTGATGGGCGAACAGGATGCTGCGACACGTTATTTAGAAAAGTCTACTTACGACCAATTATACAAAGAATTTAAGCCTGTCATCATTGCTTCATTAGATAAGTTTAAAGCAAGAGAAACGTGGAAAGGAGCAGTCAACGCACATAATAAATTACCTTTTGTGAAAAAAGCGAATCCAGAATTGGATGATTATGTAGCTAAACAAGCATTGATAGGTATGTTCGGATTAGTAGAGAAAAAAGAAGAAAATATCCGTGGAAATGTGGATGCTAGACCAAGTGCTTTATTGCAGAAAGTATTCGCGAAGCAGGATAATCAAAAATAGTTAGAGGTTATTGAGCGTTATTAGAAGTTATTTTGGATATCCAAAATAGCTTCTAATAACGCAAAGTGATAACCAAAATAACTTTCCTTTCCGTTACTTTTCCCTCTTTTTAGCGTTATTTGAGTAGAAAATTCTCAGCGATGCATATAAAAAAATATTTCTTTCTACTCTTTCTCCTTCTTTCCTCCCATTTATTATCTGGTCAAATAATTGATTCTACTCAATTAGTCCTTTCAGATAAAGTGTTATTTGATTTTGGGCAATTTACGTTGACACCAACAGCAGATTCTACCCTTAGCAAAATAGTTCCTCAGCTTAATACGCTAAAACATTACGAAATTCGCATTACGGCACATACTGATGCTATTGGGTCTATCCAAAATAATCAAGAACTTTCACAAAATAGAGCCAATGCAGTCAAAGAAGTATTTGTACAAAACGGAATTGATGCGGCATTAATAGATATTAAAATATTTGGCGAAGAAAAACCTGAAACTGATAATGATACAGAGCTAGGTAGGCAATTAAATCGTCGTGCGACAATAGAAATTTTCAAAAAAATAAAACTTGTTTCATTCAGAGGACAAATCAAAGACGAACAAACAGGCGCAGGCATACCCTCAAAAATAGTAATTCGGACCAAAGAAAAAAGAGATTCTTTAGAAACGGATACCACGGGAAATTTTAAAACTTTATTACCACTTGGAGCCGTAGCAGGAATTGATGTTTATGCCAAAGATTATTTTTTTGAAACCAAGATGTTCAAGGTAAAATCAAATAATCAAAAAGAGATTGGTTTCCCATTAAAAAAGGTAGCAGTCGGAGAAAAAGTAGATATAAAAAATTTATTTTTTGTAGGAAATAAAGCGACGTTATTAAAACGTTCGCTTCCAGAATTACCGAAACTATTAAAATTTATGGAACTTAATGACTCTATAAAAATTGAAATTGCAGGGCACATCAATCGGCCCAATTATCCGCCTGTAGATAAATTATCATGGGATTTTAAATTATCCGTACAACGTGCAAAAATGGTGTATGATTATTTGTTAGAAAATGATATTTCAGCAGATAGAATTAGATATAAAGGCTACGGTAATTTTCATATGCGACACCCAAAGGCTAAAAGTGAAAAACAACAAGCGGAAAATAGAAGAGTGGAGATTAGAATAGTCGAACGTGGTTAGTGAACCAAGCCTTCATATTTCACGTAGAAGTATTTAATAATAAAATTTATTTTTCTTAAATTGAATGAACAATAAACGAGATTTTTCTCGTTTGATAATATAGAGAAGTAAGTTTCTCATTAAATTTTGTAGAAGGAGTAGTTTCCATCTAGATTAAAAAAGTAGAAAATGAATTTGAAAAGAATTTTTAAAGTCAGCTTAGTGGCATTGGTAGGGTTTGCTAGTGTGGCAGCGGTCACTAAAGACCATGATAAATTATTTGAAATTTCTAAAAACATAGAAATTTTCACCAATCTTTATCAGGAAATCAATACGCATTATGTGGATGATTTGAATCCATCCAAAATGATGCGTATCGGAATTGATGCGATGTTAGAGGCTTTAGACCCTTACACCAATTATATCTCTGAATCGGAGATAGAAGGCTATCGCTATATTACAGAAGGAAAATATAAAGGTATTGGTGCTGATTTCATCAAAATCGGAGATGAAGTAACGGTTTCTGCACCTTTAGAAAATAGTCCTGCAAGCAAAGCAGGATTAAAAGCAGGAGATGTATTGATTGCCGTAGATGGAAAAGAAGTAGCGGGCAAACGTTCTTCTGATGTAAGTCGGTTTTTAAAAGGTTTCCCTGGAACGGAAGTAGAATTAACTATCAAACGTCCAGGCGCTTCAAGCCAGCAAAAATTAGTTTTAACTAGAGATGAGGTAAAAGTGGAGAATGTACCTTATTCGGGTATGTTAAATGAAGAAGTTGGTTATTTAGCCTTAACTACTTTTACTCGAAATGCAGGTAGAAACGTTGCAGATGCCGTTAAAAAATTAAAAGAAAATAATCCTAAAATGAAAGGCGTTGTTTTTGACCTTAGAGGAAATGGAGGTGGTCTTTTAGCTGAGGCAGTTAACGTATCTAACGTTTTTGTTAATAAAGGAGAATTAGTGGTAACCACCAAAGGAAAAGTAATAGATTGGGATAGAAGTTACAAAACCTTGAACAAACCTGTAGATACAGATATGCCATTAGTGGTATTGATTGATAAAGGGTCTGCTTCGGCATCAGAAATTGTCTCAGGAGTGATTCAAGATTTGGATAGAGGGGTCTTAGTCGGACAACGTTCTTATGGTAAAGGTTTGGTACAAAACACCCAAGATGTAGGGTATAATTCAAAAGTAAAAATCACTATTGCTAAATATTACATTCCAAGTGGTCGATGTATCCAAGGGGTTGAATATGCGGACGGAACGCCAATCGATATTCCTGATTCCTTAAGAACCCCTTTTAAAACTAGAAATGGGCGAAAAGTATTAGATGGTGGAGGCGTAAAGCCAGATTTATTTTTAGATAAATCAGAGAGCGAACGTATTCTAGGAAGCTTAAATAAGAAGCACTTAATTTTTGATTATGTCACCCAGTATTGTTTGAAGCATGAAACAATAGCAGACGTTAAAGATTTTCATTTTGATGAATTTGATGGTTTTATCGACTACTTAGAAAAGAAAAACTTTGCTTATGATACGGAGAGTGAAAAAATCTTAAAGCAACTTAGAGAAAAAGCAAAAGCGGAAAAATACAATGACATATTAAAGTCAGACTTTACAATGATGGAGAATAAAATCAAGCAAGCTAAAAAAGATGACTTGTATGAATTTAAAGCTGCGATTGTAGACCAAATTGAGAAAGAAATTTCGGCTAGATATTATTTTGAAAGTGGTAAGATTCAAATCGGTTTAAGGAACGATTCGGAAGTAAGTGAAGCGATTGCTTTGATTAATAATCCTGCTAAGTATAACAAGCTATTAGAAAAATAAACTACACACCTTCTATAAAAAAGGCTTTAACTTGAAATAGTTAAAGCCTTTTTTATTGTTAAGTAGTATTACCAATAGTCAACGTAGTACCCAGTAGTTGTCTGTATAAGGGCTTTCTCATAAAACTTCTAAACTAGACGTTCCTAACAATTTTTTCCGTATCGAATGGAAAAAATTGTAAAAGGGGGTTCCAAAGGGTGAGTAAAAATGTAGCATTATTTTTGTCCGAATACTTCTAGATAATTTTAAAACAACTTAGGCTGACCGCCATCTAAATCAAAATCAATACTATCTCCCGGTGATAATTTATCCTTCTTAGCATCCTTAGGCGTAATATCTTTGATTCCTGTTATTCGTTGTCCACTCAATTTATTACCCTGAGACTTCCAACCTTTTACATCAATAAACCCTTCTACTTTTACCTCTTTCTCTATTTTCTTAGATTTATCTTTTTCTATGTACTGAACAACTGGATTAGGGTGTAGACTTGCAAAAAATAATTTAGAGCTTTTATGGTCTGAAATAAAGCTATACTTTTTACCCGTAGTCGTTGATTCTATCTTAAATCGTTTCGCAAAAGTCATTCCTTTCTCGCCATCATAGTGAATCGCGCTAATCACCATATCAGGGTCAAATTTCTTAATATCAACGATATCTTTGACTTCATATCTATTACTTAATTCGTAATCCGTCAACATATACGCCCCATCTTTATAAATCACTAAAATATGGTCTCCTGTATCAAATGCACCTAATAGTTTTCCTCTACCATCTGTATTTAATCTTCCACTTACGTCATCCATCCATAGTTGAATTGCATTCAAAGTCGATTTACCTGCTTGTTTTAGAGTGATTTTCCGAACAGGATATTTAGTTAATAGATTTCCTTGAGAAGCTCTACCCTTAATCGCTAACTCTGCAAAATCATAATCAAACATTTTTTTCTTAGCTCTACATCCAGGTGTTAATTGTATACCCACGATTTCCGCTTCTCCATTAGGATTAGCCGTAAAGTAATGGAGTTTCGACCCTTTCGCCCCCTTCGTTAAATCGTAATCTTTATCCCTAGTGATAGCAGTTACATTAAATCGCTTCACCATTGTTTTTCCAGTTTTTCCATCGGTGTAAATCATATTATAAGTCGTTCGGTCATCCCCTTTTTTCCAAACCGCCACATGAATAATATTTTTACCCACAAAAGTTTTTTCCGAAATCTTGACAACTTTAAATTTACCATCTTTACGGAAAACGATAATATCGTCAATATCCGAACAATCAGAGATAAACTCATCTTTCTTCATCCCCATTCCAATAAAGCCTTCTTTGAAGTTGGCATATAGCTTCGCATTATTGGCAACAACTTCGGTAGCTTTAATGGTTTCGAAAGAAGAAATAATGGATCTACGTTCTTTCCCCTTACTGTATTTTCTTAATAAGTTTTCGTAATAAGCGATAGAATAGTCAACCAAATGAGCCAAGTCATGCTTCACTTGCTTTAACTCTTCTTCAATATTTTTAATCTTTTCGTCTGCTTTAAAAACATTATACTTAGAGATTCTTCGGATTTTAATCTCCGTCAATCTAGTAATATCTTCTTCTGTAATATCTCTTAATAATTGAATTCGCTTATCCCCTTTTTTAACACTATCCTTTGGTGTAGAAAAGTATTTTCTCAAACCAACATCTACCCTTTTGATAACTTCTTCCCAAGTTTCACATTCTTCAATATCTCGGTAGATTCGTTCTTGAATAAATATTTTCTCTAAACTAGCAAAGTGCCATTTTTCTTCTAACTCTCTAAGTTTAATTTCTAGTTCTTGTTTTAATAAGTCTTTAGTGCGCTCGGTGCAGATTTCCAAGATTTCATTAACCGTCAAAAAATGCGGTTTATCATCAATAATAACACAGGCATTTGGAGAAATAGAAACCTCACAATTTGTGAAAGCATAAAGCGCATCCATCGTTACTTCAGGTGACATACCTGGCGCCAATTCAATAGCAATCTCTACATCCGCAGCCGTATTATCAACTACTTTTTTAATCTTAATTTGACCTTTGTCGTTCGCCTTTAAAATACTATCAATCAAATTACCCGTAGTCACTCCATAAGGCAACTCTGTAACCGTTAATTGTTTCTTATCAATAATATTAATCTTAGCCCTTACTTTAATTTTGCCTCCCCTTTTACCACCATTATAGTTGGTAACATCTACAATACCTCCAGTCTGAAAATCAGGATATATCTTTACTTTTTTGCCTTGCAAGATTTTAATGGAACCTTTAATTAGCTCAATAAAATTATGCGGCATCACCTTAGTGGACAAACCTACTGCAATTCCCTCTGCCCCTTGCGCCAATAAAAGTGGAAATTTCATGGGCAACTCGACCGGTTCTTTATTTCGACCATCGTAACTTAATTGCCATTCAGTGGTTTGATTATTAAAAGCAATTTCGAGCGCAAACTTAGTTAATCTCGCCTCTATATACCTTGCTGCTGCTGCACGGTCACCTGTTCGATTATCCCCCCAGTTTCCTTGACAATCAATCAGTAAATCTTTTTGACCAAGATTCACCAAAGCACCTCCGATAGCAGCATCACCATGAGGGTGATATTGCATCGTGTGTCCAATCACATTCGCTACCTTATGGTAACGACCATCATCTTTCTCTTTAAGTGAGTATAAAATTCTACGTTGTACAGGTTTTAAACCATCCTCAATCGCAGGAACGGCACGTTCTAAGATTACATAAGAAGCATAATCCAAAAAATAGTCTTGAAACATTCCTTTGAGGGAAATGATATTATCATCGGATTGTTGACCATTATTGGCTCCCTGGTTATTTGGTTGATTACTCATTATCAGCTTTAATTAAAATATAAGTCACAAAGTTAAGGGAAATATCGTGTTGTTTTCTTTTAAGTTATCCACAATTTCTCCAACAAAAATAAGAAAACTCTTTTATTTTAACAAACAAAAAGTTTCATAAATGCAGGAGCATGAAATTTTAATGCTACAAGTTGTTTAGATACAACTAATTGAGTGATTTAGGGGTTAAATTAAAATAGCAGGATGCTAAATACTGCTTTTAAAAATTTTAATATGCCAACGGTCTCCATAATCCCTTCTCTCAAAAAGCAATTACAACTTCCCCTACCCGGAAAAGAAGCCCAATATAAAATGGCTACGTATTCTCATTCCCGAATGTCTCTCAAAGAAAAACCAGTACCAGAAGGGGTTAGATTAGCCAGTGTGTTATGTTTATTATATCCAAAAGATGGGCAGTTACATCTACCACTCATTCAAAGAGTAATCGCCAAAGGAGACAAGCATAGCGGTCAAATGAGCTTTCCAGGTGGAAAATTAGAAGCATTCGATAAATCAAAACAAGCAGGAGCTTTAAGAGAAGCTAATGAAGAAATCGGTATTTTATCAGAAGATGTATCCATACTAGGTGCATTAACCTCTTTGTACATACCAGCGAGCAATTTCCAGGTATTCCCTTTTGTAGGGTATCTTGATTATAAGCCCACTTTTATCCCTCAAGAAAGAGAAGTAGCAGAAGTTGTAGAAGTCGCATTAGGGGACCTAATAGCCCCTCAATCCTTAAAATATAAATCTATGGAATTTAGAAAAAACTATAGAGTAAAGAACGTACCTTATTTTGATGTAAATGATAAAACGGTATGGGGTGCAACAGGAATGATGTTGAGTGAGTTTGTGACAGTAATAAATCAGGTAAATAACTCAATCATAAAAAGTACATAGAAAAGTAGCAGCATCATACCTTCCCAGCGAGATATTTTTTTGGAAATACACATGACCGCAAATATAAGCGTTAGTGCCACCATATAAGGTAGTCCAAAATTTAACATATTTTCCGGAATAACTAAATTCCCAACAAATGCGGGTATACCAATTACAGCATAAGTATTAAAAATATTAGAGCCTAAAATATTTCCTACTGCCATATCTGTTTTTCCTTTTCGTATGGCAGCCATACTTACAAAAACTTCGGGTAAGGAAGTTCCTAATGCAACAAAACTCTGTGCGATTACTTCTGAGCCAATTCCCATTAGTTCAGAAAGTTTACTGATACTTATAATCGTATACTCTGCACTAAATTTAATGACAACGCCTGCAACTAATAAAATAGCAATACTTTGCCACCCAACCTTAGTTTTCTCAGTTTCTTCTCCATCATCATTATTTAAAGAATATATTAAAAAAATGGCTAAAGCAGCTAACAAAAGAAAGGCCTCAACATAAGAAACATGTTGGTCATAAACCACAAACCATAATAAAAATGCAGAGGTTACCAAAATAGGAATATCCACATTCATAATGTGTTCATTAACTTTTACTTGCTTTCCAACGACAGCTACTAAACCTAGAACTAGTGCAATATTAGCAATATTAGAACCTACAACATTTCCAATTACAATCTTAGAATCATTCATCAACACCGCCTCAATAGAAGAAGCTAATTCTGGTAAAGAAGTACCAAAAGCCACAATCGTCACCCCAATGATGAAAGGAGGGATACCCAAAGACAAACCTATTTTTTCCGCTGCATCCACAAAAAAATCAGACGCCTTTAGTAAAGCGAATAAGCTAACTGCAAAAATGGCTAGGTTT
This sequence comes from uncultured Saprospiraceae bacterium, assembly GCA_938010785.1. Taxonomy (GTDB): domain Bacteria; phylum Bacteroidota; class Bacteroidia; order Chitinophagales; family Saprospiraceae; genus JAFMDF01. Next base: position 6,969 of record CALLVC010000159.1, on the reverse strand, counting down.
ATTAAAATTTGTTCCATAAATTATTGCTACTGCTAAAACACAGCTATTTGTAATATTGAATTGGCAAAGAACTCATAAAATAAAGACACTCGCAAAGAATATCTGCCAACTGCTGTAAGTTTACTGCCAATAGATAAAAAATCTGGGCGCAAAAATACATTTTTTAAAAGCAAAAAAGCGGTATTTAAAATACTTGCTGTATTAAAAAGTTATGTTGAGACGCATTTACAAGAAGAAAGTCTCAAATTCCCCATTTTTTTTAATTTATTTTAAAAATAAGTTTGGTAGGTGGTCAAACAAATAAAGACTATTACTAATTTATAGTTAACCAATTGATTATCAAGACAAGAAGCACAATTTAAAATTTTAAAAAAATCAGTTTAAAAAAATACTTTATTTAAATTTAAAAGAATAAATTAAAAATTATCCTTTTATGGCAAAATTTCTGTATATTGAATAATCTGTACAGATTTGCTTTAGTTCTCTAATTTTTCAATATATTTGTACAAATAAGTGATATACCTTTTTATCACACAAAACTACACACAAAAAATAATTAGCTGTTTAGATAGCACTCTGTTATCAAAATAGATAATTTTTATATTTAAAATACATACTGTGAGAATATTATATTCTTACCATTTATTCATTCAATATCAATCATAAGCATGGGATTAGTTATTTCGTTACTAAACCACAAGGGAGGAGTGGGCAAAACTACAAGCGCCATCAATATAGGAGCCGGCTTAGTAGAATTAGGAAAAAAAGTTTTGTTAATTGACTTAGACCCACAAGCAAATTTATCACTTTCTTTAGGTATTCCTCGTCAAAAATCAACTATCTATGAGGCTTTAAGAGGAGAATCAGAATTAGTACCTTATACCGTAAAGGAAGGATTAGATGTTGTTACCTCAACACTTGATTTGTCTGGTGCTGAGATGGAATTGATAAATGAAGCAGGTAGAGAATACATTTTAAGAGAGTTATTAGAAGTAGTGGAAGAAGATTATGACTATGTTATCATCGATTGTCCTCCATCTTTAGGCTTATTAACCCTAAATGCACTTACAAGTAGTACTTATGTCTATATTCCTTTACAAACGGAATTTTTAGCCTTACAGGGACTAACAAAAATCAAACAAATCATAGATAAAGTACGCTTCCGTTTAAATAAGAAATTATCAATTGGGGGAGTAATAGCAACTATGTATGACCACCGAAAAGTATTGAATAGAGATGTTGTAGAGACGATTAAAAAGTTTTTCGGTAATCGTGTATTCGACACCTACATTAGAGATAATGTTGCATTAGCAGAAGCACCTGCCCAACGAAAAGATATTTTTGACTACAATAAGAGAAGTCCTGGTGCAAAAGATTATTTAGCATTAAGCAAGGAGATAATTGAAAGAACAGCTCAAGTAGAGGCTTAATAAATCATTTTTAATGGTTCTTTAAGTAAAACTTATCAAACATTAAGAATGAAAATTATTAAAAAAAATAACCGATACTTGTGAGCAAAAAAAAATTTAAAGCAGGATTAGAAAGTCTTTTCGGAAATACGGAAGGCGAGGACCAATTACCAGGTATTCGTCCGCTATTGGTAGAAGAAAAAGAAAAGACTAAATCAAAAACAGCCACCTTAAGTGGCAAAAGACCTAGAAGACGGTCATCTAAAAATTTCACTTCTGACTTAGAAGGACTATTTCACAGTGCACTGGATAAAGAGTATAAAGAAAAAGTAGAAAATAATCCTACAACAAAAAGAGATAGAAGAGTTAAAAAGCGTAGCGAACGACCAGTAATCGGAATTGATGCACTTATCCGTCGGACAAGTTCTGAAAACAAAGCAGAGCTTGAAGTAGGTACGCCTATGAAAAAACGAGTTACCTTCACCTTAGAAAAGAAAAAGATAGAACAACTAAAATCTATTGCCAAGTCTAAAAAAGCTTATTTAAAAGACGTTGTAGATGATATTATTTCTCAATATTTGAACGAACGTACAGATAAACCGCCGAGTGCAAACTAATAGAGAAGTATAAATTAAATGTATTTTAGCATATATTTAATTTATACTTCGAAATTGTCTTACCAGTATGCAACGCCTTCACGAATTTCGCCTATTTTATAATCATACGATTCATCCAGAATTACTACGGATGGAGCGCAAGCGAAAGCGTCTATTAATTTTACTATTTTTTTCTATTCTATTTTTAATCGGTGTAACGATATTAGATATTTATGTAGATATTTTAGTTGTAACACTATTCTTTTTAGGATTCCTAGCCTTCTACATTACCTTTATTCTATATCGAATTCGCCAATTTGTTATTACCTTCAAACCCAACGTAGTCAACTTAATACTAGATTTTATAGATGATGAGGTCAATTATGGTAAGCTAACCTATGACCCCAAAGGAAAGATTTCAAAAGCAACGTTCAACTCAAGTTTAATGTTTGCGACTGCAGCCCCACTGTATAAAGGCGAAGACTTTATTCAAGGAAGTTATAGAGAGATGACTTTCGAGCTTTGCGAATTAAATGTTCGAGAATATTCAAAAGTTAGGAATCGGTCAAACTATATTTTCAAAGGGGTGTTTTTTCAAGGTAACTTCAATTCTAGAGCACATGCTGGAGGAGGTAAAATAATCATCCTACCAAGAGAATTTAGTCAATATCAATCTAGAACGATCAAGGCTTTTAATAAAATAGGCGGTAGGAACGCAGGAGATATAGTTAGTAGAAAGTTTCAGGAAGCTTTTATCGTGATGGCCAATAGAAATGCTAATGTCAATAATATTCTATCTCGAGAAATACAAAACGCAATTTTAAACTACAGAAAGCAAACAGAAAAAGAAATTTACGTATCATTCATAGGTAGTAAAATATTTATTGCAGTAACCGAACCAAAAGACCTGCTAGAACCAAACGTTTTTCAATCTAATATCAGTTTTGAATTAGTAAGAGAGTTTTTTGAAGATTTACAACTACTGTTAAGTGTATTAGAAGATTTGGACGTTAACATTGATTAACAACTTCAATCATAAAGAATCCCTAACTTTGTAAAAGTTTTTGTAGGATTTAGTATTATAGAAAATAAAGGTTTTCGTCAATTTCACGAAGCCCATGCAAATATCCCATTGTAATGAAAAAAATAATTTTTGCTTCCCTAGTTATCTTGAGTTTATGCCTAATGGCTTTTGTGCCTGCTGATTTTGCAAAAAAAGTAAAAGTCTCAGTAGAATTAAAAGACTGTTCGTTTACAGACACCCTTTACTTATATCAATTCGAAGGTTTTGGATTCAGTAAAATTCAAACTGCCACTCAAAAATCGGGCATGTTTGAATTCAAACTGCCGCAAGCTGATGCTAAATTTTATTATTTGGGAAAAAATCCGCAGCAATTAAAACCACTTATTTTAGGAAAAGAATCAGAAGTTAGGGTAAAAGGAAACTGTAATGATTTGGCAAAAGCACTAGTTGGTTCAAAGATGAACCAAGATTATGATAAATTAAAAGAAGAACTGGAGGGCTTAAAGCAAGAAATGAATCGAAAATTAGAAGAGATTCAAAAAAATAAATCAGATGAAGGGGCACAAAGAATGGCTATTTTTGAGCTAAGTGAAATTGACGATAAGCGAATGGCTTTATTAAATAAATATAAATCAAGTAATCCATTATTTGCTGAAGTCGTCGCTATTAACACCTACTTATCTTATCAAAATAATGAAGGCAATTTCTATACAGAAGTAGACTATTTTGCGAATCAATTTTTCCAGTTTGCGGATTTTAAAAATCCTTATTATAATCACAATCCATGGGTTTTTGAAGGATTCAAAGAGTACGCAGTTACCTTAAGTAGTGTTGGCATCGATAAGGAATTACACCAATCTTATTTGGATGAATTGTTAAATAAAATTGACCCTAATACCAATACGTATCAATTAGCTTTGACAGGAATAGTTGCAGGCTTAGATGAACGTAAGCATAAAAACTATACACTTTATGGCAAACGACTAATTAAAAAATATGAAAAATCACATCCAGTTTTAATAGCTCCATTAAAGAAGCGAATCGATGGGGTAGGTTCCTTTGAAGATGGTGCAGTTGCCCCTGATTTTGTGCAAAAAACGCCAGAGGGAGAAGATTTAAAATTAAGTGATTTAAGAGGGAAGGTCGTATTAGTAGATTTCTGGGCAAGTTGGTGTGGCCCTTGTAGAAGAGAAAATCCCCACGTCAAAGAACTTTACGAAAAATACAACCATAGAGGCTTCGAAATTTTAGGTGTAAGTCTTGATAGAACTAAAGCTTCTTGGGAGCGTGCAATCGAACAAGATGGCTTAGAATGGCATCATGTAAGTGATTTAAAAGGTTGGAAAAATGAGGTGGCAAAAATGTACGGGGTAAGTTCCATTCCTCATACGATGTTATTAGACAAAGAAGGAAGAATTATCGCGCGTAAATTAAGAGCAGCACAATTAGAACAAGTTTTGGCCCAAATTTTTGGCAGCTAAAGCTAATATACATTAAGTTAATAGGAGGTCACATAGGTTTTTACTTATGTGACCTTTTGTAATTTAGGTCTTTAATAAAAAAGGTCGTACTTTGCCAAAGAGGAGGCGTAAGGACTCATTTTTCAGATAAAACAATTAATAGCTATGAAAAAATCCATTCTAGTAAGCTCCATATTTTTCTTATTCATCAGTTTAGTCTCTGCACAAGAAAAAACAACCTTATCAGCAGAACAAAGCGTTATTCAAAGCATCAAAACGCTATTCGATGGAATGCGAGCAGGAGATTCTACGATGCTTCGTTCTGTACTTCATCCGAATGCACATCTTCAATCCTCCTTTACCAATAAAGAAGGGATTCCTGTTTTAAGAGGAGGTAGTATTGACCGTTGGGTGCAATCCGTTGGAACACCGCATGAAGAAATTTATGATGAAAAAATATGGTCTTATAAAGTAAGAATAGATGATAATTTAGCTTCTGTTTGGACAGAATATACTTTTTACGTAGGAGAGAAAATGAGTCATTGTGGCGTTAACGCTTTTCATGTAGTCAACACCGCAGATGGCTGGAAAATTTCACACATTACAGACACTAGACGTAAAGAAAATTGTATTACAGAAACACCTGATTTACAAGCTTCACTAAATACCTTTATGAACAACTGGCATAAAGCAGCAGCGACTGCTGATGAGGCCATATTTTTTGGGAGCATGGCAGCAGATGGTATTTATATAGGCACCGATGCTACCGAAAAATGGGAGCGAGATGAGATGAAAGAATGGTCTAAAAAGTATTTTGACCGAGACAGTGCTTGGGATTTCGAAACAATTGACCGTACATTTTATTTATCTGATGACGAAGAAACTGCTTGGTTTGAAGAATCCCTAGATACTTGGATGGGCGTTTGTCGAGGTTCGGGGGTTTTAGCATTAACCAAAGATGGTTGGAAAATCAAACATTACCATTTAGCCGTAGCCGTTCCAAATGATAATGTAGACGCCTATTTAAAAATAGCCACGCCTTCAAGTAAGATGAAGAAAGAGTAGATTTAGAGTAGAGACCATTCCGCAAGCGGAATTGAGACCTGCCTGCCGGCAAAGGCAGGGAATAGAGACTGCTAACAATATAACTTTAGATTCTGTTAGTAGTTTGTCTTTATTCCCTGCCTGCGGCAGGCAGGTCTCAGTGAAACGGTCTCTACTCTCTATTCTCTACTCTATTCAAAAAATATTAATCAAATTCTTAGCGACCTATAAATGAGTAAAACTGTAAAAATTCACGATTTAGTTTTTGAGCCTTACGTTAAAAATCGGGTTATTCAAAAAAGGATAAAAGAAATAGCAATTGCCTTAAAAGGAGAATTCGGAGACAAAAAACCAATCTTTTTAGCAATTTTAAATGGCTCCTTTGTCTTTGCCGCAGATTTAACAAGAGTCTGTGACTTTGAACACGAGGTTTCCTTTATCAAGTTAACCTCTTATGAAGGCACGACTTCAACCGGAAAAGTGACCACTCAAATTGGTTTACAAGAAGATTTGACAGGAAGAGATGTTATCATTCTAGAAGATATCATTGACACAGGAACAACCATTTACACTTTTCTGCCGACCTTAAAGAAAACGAATCCAAAATCTATCTCCGTTGTTTCTTTATTATCAAAACCAAGTGCGTTAAAATATCCATTAAGCATAAATCACATTGGCTTCGAAATTCCTAATAAATTTGTAGTTGGCTATGGCTTAGATTACAATGGACTAGGGAGAAACTTAAAAGATATATACCAATTAAAAGAGGGGTAAAAAAGGAGTGGGAAATAAGCGTATGTCTAAAGAAAGTAATTAGCTTTCAAAAATAATTGAACTTTTTGAAAACAAACCTTATCTTTGAATGGTTAAAGAGCTAAAGCATTTTTTCCGTTTATCAAAGGAGGTTCTCCTTTCAAAAATCTAGCAATGTTAACTTTATTGAAAAGAAAAAAATCGCTCAAAGATATAAAGGCACCCATAGCCGAAGAGATGAAGCAATTTGAAGTTCATTTCAAGAAATCTATATCTAGTAGAGTACCATTGCTGGACAAAATTTCTCATTACATAGTCAAGCGAAAGGGTAAGCAAATGCGGCCAATGTTTGTTTTCTTCTGTGCCAAGCTTTGTGGAACAGCAGTAACAAATTCTACTTACGAAGCTGCTACTTTTGTGGAATTAATGCATACGGGTTCTCTCGTGCATGATGATGTAGTTGATGATGCTAATGAAAGAAGAGGCTTCTTCTCCATTAATGCTTTGTGGAAAAATAAGATTGCAGTTTTAGTAGGAGATTATTTACTTTCAAGAGGTCCTTATTTAGCGATGCATAATAAAGAATATAAGATATTCACGATTATGACAGAAGCAATGGAGGCCATTATAGAAGGGGAGTTATTACAATTGGAAAAAGCTCGTCGTTTAGATATTGACGAAGC
>CALLVC010000158.1 GCA_938010785.1 uncultured Saprospiraceae bacterium | reverse complement strand
TCAAACATCGAGGGTGCACTTCCGAACCGCAAGCGGATGGGATGCAATTGGGATAATAGCCGTAGCTATTAAGCCCGATTTTCTAACGACGAGTAGGCGAAAAAGAACGATTATTAAACTGTTAAATATTTATGTCTTGAGTCACTAGGGATATAAAAAAATAAAAGGTTCTTTGACAATTTTGCAAAAGATACTTTATTAGTCTCATCGGACGGCGAAGTCATCAGACGAGACGGGCGTTCCGTCGGATGACTTCGTCGTCCGACGGGAACAATGCAAAAATTGTCAAAGAGCCAAATAAAATTTACAAACCTACCCGACAAATGGGAGTAGGCGGGTTTTATTCAGCAATTTTTATTTTAGTGATGATAAAATTTTATTTCTTCATTTTGTTCAGAATTTATTCAGAATTGGCTCCTAAACTTGCAGCAAAATTGTTAATCAAACCACGACTTGCCGAGTGACGAATGATTCCACTCGGCATTTTTAATCTAAGCAAATCAAAATTTAAAATCATGAGTATTCAAACAAATAGCAGTAGATATTCAGAAACAGATTTATTGGAATTTAAAGCGCATGTAGAAAAGAAAATTGCTAAGACGCAAAGACAATTAGATTCTTTAGAAGAACAATTAGCAGCGGCAGCAGAATCTAAAGATAATGAAGGAGATTGGATGGATAATTCTTCTAATAATGCCGATATAGAAATGCTGGAAGTAATGGCAAATCGTCAAAGAGTACATCTAATAGATTTGCAAAATGCTTTACAACGCATCTACAATAAGTCTTATGGTATTTGTGTCATATCAGGAGAATTAATTGATAAAAGACGCTTAATGGCAGTACCAACGACAACTAAAAGCTTAGCGGCAAAAATGGGAGTAAGAAGTCTCCCTGCAAAAAAGGTATATAAGCCAGAGGTAAAACCTAAAGCTAGTAAAGGACCAAAGATTATTAGTCGAATCATTAGTAAACCCACCAATACACCAAAACCTAAAGATTGGGAAAATGAAGACGACATGGATTTAGAATTGGAGGATGATTTAGAGTTTAATGATACCACAATGGATTTAGATAATTTTTCTGAAGAAGATATTGACAATTAAAATTGGTAATCCGATACGGTAGATATAATAATATTTACCAAACCCATCATCATTAGCGTGCATTCTTGCATCAGCTTTGATGAAATATTTTTTTGCATATTCTTTGCCGAATGCTGGGTCAAACCGCATTCGGTAATTCTTTTTTAATAGTCAAAGTATGCCAACTTTCCTGACTCGTATAATCAACGGTTAAATCAACTTGGTCACAAATTCTTTTGACAATAGACAAACCTAAGCCTAAACTTTCTTCTATCTCTGATTCTCGTTTAAACCGTTTAAATAATTGTTTAGGATTTACATCCAAATTTTTTCCTGGATTACTAATGGAAAATTGTTCTGCATTCATTCGAATAAATATTTCACCAGCGGCTTCGTCATTATATCGAATAGCATTTTGAATTAAATTATTGAGTAGAATCTCTGCTAAAGTGCTACTCATCTCTACTATAAAATCCGCCTGATAACTTTGCTTAACCGCTATCTCCTGAATCTGAATATGGTCCTTAAAATTGGCTAAACTTTCTTCAATCAGCGTAGAAAAATTCACAATTTCTGTATCTCCAAATCGCTGATGTTCTATTTTAGACAATAGAATTAAAGCACTATTTAATCTCGATAAACGATTAGTATTTTGTAACAAAATAGCTAAAGATTCAAATTCCTTTTCGGTCATTCTAGGGGACTGTAATAGAATTTCAATATGCCCTTTAATAATCGCCAAGGGTGTTTGTAATTCATGGGAAGCATTCTGGGTAAATTGTTTATTGGCTTGAAAATTATTCCGCACTCGGTCAATTAGCTCAATAAGATATTCATTCAATTCATTAAAAATAGGAAAAGGGGATTCCTCAAAAGCAACTTTACTAGGTTCATCTACATCAAATTCTTCTAAGGTTTGTAAGATTTGATAAAGCTGATTTCGGATAATTTGAATACGCTGCCGAGTAATCAATCGAAAACCAATTCCTAAAATTAATGATGGAATAAAAATCGCTAAAGCTGCCTGAAGTTGCCATTCTGTAGGAAACAAGAAAAAAATGAAAAAAATAGCCACTAAAAAAGCTATTAAGGCAGGTATAATATAAAACAGCTGTAATCGTTTCACGAAATAAATTTATAACCGATACCGTAAACGGTTTTTAAATAATCCCCACAATCATTTTGAGTTAATTTTTTGCGTAGGTTTTTAACGTGAGCATAAATAAAATCAAACGAGATAGCATCATCCATATAGTCTCCCCAAAGGTGTTCCGCAATGCTATCTTTGGTCACCACCCTATTCTTATTTCTTGCTAGATATAATAGGATGTCATATTCTTTTTTAGTCAATTTCAACTCAGTATTTTGAGCGGTCACCCTTCTTTCACTTAGATTAAATACTAAATCGCCAAAGTTTAATTCTTCACTAAAATTGTCTGTTTTTCGGCGTAACACTGCTTTGATTCGCGCATTTAATTCAGATAAATTAAATGGCTTAGTTAAATAATCATCTGCACCTATCTCTAAGCCTTTGATTCGGTCATCAATAGTTTCCCTTGCAGAAACAATAAGGATGGCAGTTTGGGTATTGTCCCGACGGAGCATTTCCACTAGTTTCAGCCCATCCCCTCCAGGCAAGTTCAAGTCAATAATGGCGCAATCGTATTCAAAGTTATTTATCTTCTTATAGCCTTCTCTAAAAGTAATTGCCTCTTCGCAAACATATCCTTCTTTTTTAAAATACCGCTTTACCAGATTTAACAAGTCTGGTTCATCTTCAACAATTAGTATTTTCATATTTTATACAACTAGTTCTAAATGTTGTTATCTCTAACGAAGATAAGCAATGAAAAAGAAGATTTTGCGATTTGTCTAATTTTTTAACGAATAAACTTCTACTATATCTTATTATTTCATTGGCTTCTTTTTCTTCTTCTTTTTGCTAGCCTTAGCCAAAGGATTAAAATCAATACACAATTGCAACCAATGCGCTAAATCTTCATCTGCATCAAACCCATCTGGCGTCACAAATACATAACCTCTCATCGGTCTTCCCGTAAAGTCCATTGGATGACAACCTGTTCTTTCCATCGCCGCAACCGAAGCCTCCTCTCCTATCCTAGCCATCAATAAATCGGTTTCTTTCTTTTTGTCATAATGAATACCACAAGCCATTTTATCGTCTATCATAAAACATAGACCAGCAAACATTTTTTTCTCTCTGTATTCGACTTTTTTTTCTTGGAAAACGCGCCGCATTCTGTCGGCAATAAATTCGTCGTAAGCCATTTTAGTGGATTAATTATTAGTTGATTGATTATCTAATTGTTTAAGTACTTAACTGCTAGTTTAGGTTATTCGTAATATCATATTTTTTCTTCAATAAAAATTGGCGTTCTGCTTCATTTCTAACCAGATTCAATGCGGTATCAATACTTTTCAGTGCCTTTTTTACTTTACCAGTCAAGACAAAATATTCGGCATAAGAGCCATGAAATAAATAAGCTCTTTGTTCTAAATCCTTAGGATTAATTTGTTCTAATAATTTAAAGGCTTCTTTATACTCAGACCGTTGTAATTGCACCATAGCGCGATTCAATAAATTAAAGGGCGATGGTTGAATCTGATATAATTTTTCGTACCAGCTTAAAATTTTAGTCCAATTAGTAGCTTCGAAAGTTGGTGCCTTTAAATGCTCCACTGCAATAGCCGCTTCAAAGTGATAACTAGTAAACACTGCTGTTTCTACTGCTTGATTCATGGCTTCATTTCCTAATTTTATCAAAGGGAAATACCACTTTTTACGGTCTTGATTTTTTAAATCAATAATTTCGTTCGCTTCATTGATTTTACTATCCAATCGAGCAGAGTGAAAACACATTAAGGCAAATAAGGCATAAGCAGCAGGAGTTCTAGTAAATTGATTTTTCAATAACATTTTACAGAGTCGAATCGCCTCTCCGCAAAGGTCATGTCTAATCAAAATTTCTTTTTTATTAGAGTGAAAACCCTCATTAAAAATCAGGTATAAAACTTCTAAAACACGACTTAATCTATCGGGTAAATCATTGCCTTGAGGAATCTGAAAGGAAATAGCTTTTTCAGTAATATTTTTTCTAGCCCGCATTAATCTTTTCTTAACCGTTTCTTCTTTCAATAATAAAGCAGAAGCAATTTCTTTGGCACTAAATCCAGAAACCGTTTTTAAAGCAAAAGAAAGTTGGTCTTTAGGATTCAAAATGGGATGGCAAGCGGTAAATATCATCCTCAATTGACTATCGGCTATTTCCGTATCCAAAAATAAATCATTGAGCGCAATAGCAGCTATACCCTGCTCTAATTTAGGTAATCTATTCTTATCGGTATTTAGTTTTCGAAATAAATCAATAGCTCTATTTTTAGCTGCCTTCGTAAGCCAAGCTTCAGGGTTATCAGGAAGTCCATTTCGCCATGCGGTCATTGCTTTAATAAAAGTATCTTGCACCGCATCTTCAATCGTCTCCAAATGTGTTAAACCAAAAATACGGGTCAAGATAGAAACCATTTTACCATATTGGTGTCGAAATAAATGGTCTATCATTTTTTGTTCTCTCATAACTGACAAGATGAATGAGCATAAATGAATCATGAAAGGAATAGGGCTGCTCAATGTTTTTTAAGTCGCATTTATCGGATATACTTAATAGGATGACAATCTATAAAAATAGTCCATCGGATTGCCATCCTTTAAGTTTTTATTGTTCAAATACCATTACTTCTCTTATTTCCACAGTCCCTCCCAAATGATAATCAGGATAGTCTTCTGCAATTTTAGCTGCACCATCAAAGTCCGCTGCTTTTACAATATAATAGCCGCCAACAATTTCTTTCACTTCGGCCGCCGTTAAATCCGTAACCGTTCTCTCAGGGCCTGAAATTCGTCGCATATTAGATTCTAAAGCATGGCCACCTTCGACAACCCCTGCTGCTTCCATTTTACCTTGCCATTCAAACCATTTGCCCATTTGAGATTGCATCTCTTCAGGAGATAGTCCTAACTCACCGTAGTTGGTTCCTACAAAAATTAACATGAATTTTTTCATTGTATTGATTTTATTTTTTTAAAATTTACAAAGGGTTTTCTAATGCCTTTTTAAGGCAGGGATAATTGGTTCTAATTACTTATTTGTTTGATGCTAAGATTTTGGCTTTTTGTCCAATTTGGAAATCAGAATTCTTACATCATACATCATAAATCTGTCTGTTAAGCATAATTAGATAGATTTACGATGTATGAATTCTGATGTATGATGTATGATTTACCAAAAACCCATTTTACTCGTTATTTTTTACACTGGGCTTCCTCCCCATTGGCTAATCACTCCCCCCATTAAGGCTAAAGATACTATCCAAAAACCTAAATTGACGAGTAAATATTTTTTACTTTTTCGCTCAAAAATTGCCGCATAACCTAATATTGGTAAGACAAAAAGCAAAACAGTCTGAATACCTCCGTGAATCAATCCATGCCCAAAACTATGGTGTCTGTGACTATACTCCGCTAAAAAAGCAGCAGCAGTTCCAGTAGCCATAGCCGTCTCATCGGCACTCACCATTCCAAAAACACCTGACTCATGAACCGTTAAGCAATAAACACCGAAAGCTAAGAAAAAATTGAGCACGATGGATAAACCCAATTGATAGGGTTTAATAGGCGTATCATTTTGAGCTTGCGTTAAACCTGCTACTTCTGCCCAAGTTGTTCCACCAAATACTTTTGGATGAAACCAAGCATAAGCTACAAAAAAAGGAATTAGGGCAGAAGCCCCGATGACTAAAAAGTTAGGAATCATTTCGTAATGTTTTAAGTTGTTTGACAAAAAGTTAGTTCAAGGTGCTACTATTCTTGCGGTTTTTAAAAGCTAGCAATCGAGTGATTCAGCTCCTCGAACCAACTATATAATATAGGATAATGAAAAAATAAGGCAATTACATAGCAGCAAATTCATGCACTTCAATCGCTGTCCCAGGCGCCCAAGCTAAATGGGGATGCCCTTTAAATAAGGATTTCACTGATTCAATATCTGCTCCTTGCAAAATAGAATAGCCACTAGCCGCCGTAATACTTCCAGACCAATTACCTGAAGATGCTATATGCTGACCTGGCATAAGTGGCGCACCAAAATCAACGATAGCCTCTCCACATTTTTCTTTCCAAGCATACCAAGCTTCCATTCCTTTAGCTTGTTGGTCAGGGGTCATGTTTGCTGAAGCTACCGCTGCCGAAGCAGGCGTGTAATAAAGAGCAATAAATTTTTTCATAGTTTTTAAATTAGTAGTGAATAAAATAGAATTATACCAACATGACGAAGCTGTTTTTAAGGTAGGGGACAAATTTTTATTTTTTTTGAAAATTTATTTTTAAAAAAGAAAAAGAAGGGAATTAAGAATAACCTATTTTTGTTAAAAAGAGTACAACTCATTTTATCAAAAATCATTCTATGCAACTCAGCGAAATATACATCTACCCTATCAAATCTTTAGCGGGCATTCAGCTTGACAGTGCGCAATTAGAAATCAGAGGTCTGAAAAACGACCGACGGTTTATGTTAATTGACGGAGAAGGAATATTTATGACCCAACGGACAATTCGCAAAATGGCTTTGTTGCATACAGCTATTAAGGAAGATAAAATACATGTTTGGCATAAAGACCAACCAGACAACGTGCTAGTCATTTCAACTCAACCTAAATCATTTATTGGTGAACAGGAAGTAGATGTTTGGGGCATCCCAAGTATCTGTCAAGTAATGCCAAAGGTGGTTAATGATTGGTTTCAAGACCAATTAAAAACCGATTGTCAATTGGTATATATGCCAGATACAGCGGAGCGCAGGATGAAAGAAAAATACAACACGGATAGAGATTTGGTTAGTTTTGCCGATGGAGCCCCTATTTTAATTGTAGGTCAAGCTGGATTGGATGATTTAAATGCACGATTGGATAATCCTGTTTCTATGAATCGTTTCCGACCTAATTTAGTTTTTACAGGCGGTACGCCTTTTATGGAAGATGAATGGAGTTCTTTGAAAATTGGGCAACATTCTTTTAAAGTAACACATAAGTGTGTCCGTTGTAACGTGCCAAATATTAATCAAGAAACAGCAGAGATAGTTAAGGAACCCAATCGGACTTTAGCTAAGTTTAGACAGTTTGATAAGAAAATATATTTTGGGGTGAATATGGTTTGGGAGCAAGAATTATCTGAAGGTAAAGATGTAATTAAAGTAGGCGATAAATTAGACTACTAACAAGATACTATAACCATCACACAAAATACTTCCTAGTAAAAACAATCGGCAACATCGCAATCAAAGAAGTCACATTAGCTATCAAAATATTAAAATACCCTTTGTGGTAAATACACATTACTGAATCTAGAATAAACCAAAAAAAGAAAGCGACCATAATCGCATTATACGCCCATAATTCTCGCTTGGCATAAGCGTGTTTGGCAATAAAATATTGTAAAATAAAATAGCCTGCACTCGTTGCACCAAAAGGACCTAAAATAAATTGAGTCGCTATTTTAGCATCATTTGGCAAAATATCCATTCCCCAAAACGCTTGGGCAAAATAACTATCATATATCCCAAAAGGGTCAAACGAACCAACGACTGCCCACATCACGCCCATAGCAGCAAAAAATAGGCTGATAAATTTTAAGTAACTCACCCAAAAATTAAAGTGCTTATCAGTCATTTTTAATTAGCTTTTTCAAATCACTCCAAGTAATCAATTGAATCCCTTCTTCTTTTAAAATTTTTCGACATGCCTCACTGGTGAAATAATCAAAATCTTTTTGGCGCCAAGCCGCTCCAAAATCGGGGTGATTGATAGTTACCGCTTGCATCTCGGCATCATCATAAGCCAAATGAATAATCATTTCACTAACACCAACTGGAATATCCTTTAATTGATTCGCGTAAAATGTTTCTGCACCTTTTTCCGCATCGGGAGGGTTTAGCATAAAAATATTATCAATCACAATATCAGTAGGTAAGATTTTTTTAGCCATATCTGGAAATTGCCGCAAACCAGATGCAGGTATCAACACTGGCAGACCATATTTTCTACCGACTTTTAAATACGTTTCAAAGTACTTAGGGTTAAATAAACAACCCATGTGGCTATCCAAATGACTAACATTCACCCCAAAAGCTAAGGCTCTTTCAACCTGGGCAATTAATTCTTTTTCTATGTCTACTGCACTAACTTTTCGAACCACATCGGCACAATTATCATGTAAGAAACCTTGCTCATTGACTAAGTCAGTTATTTCAGACTCAAGGGCAACGGGTCCCCATTTATAATCTTGCCATTCCGCCGTTAAAGTAAGATGCAATCCTAAATCAAC
>CALLVC010000157.1 GCA_938010785.1 uncultured Saprospiraceae bacterium | reverse complement strand
TGCGTCCGCTACAATTTGCTGATTGGCAGGACAAATTACTTGTGGGGCAATCGTATCTTTTAAAATAACTTCAAAAGTACAAGTGGAGGTATTCCCTGAATTATCAGTAACCGTAATGACCACATTTTCACTATCATTATGACCAGATAAGGCCGTCCCTGCTATTGGATTTTGGCTAATGGTCAATTCATTTGCTGCGGCACAATCATCGGTGATACCAATTAGCGGAATATAATTAGGAATCGTTCCCGTACATCCAGTATTGGCATAAAGTGTTTGATTGCCAATACAAACTAGCGTTGGTGCAGTTGTATCAATTAATTCAACGGTCATACTGCATTGACTTTGATTGCCATTGCCATCTGCTAGGGTAAAAGTTACGGTATAACTAGTGCTTTCTCCCGAAATAATGGTGCCTGCTGCGGGAGATTGGACAGGGCTAAGACTTCCTGTAGCCGTACAATTATCAGCATATGCTAATCCTGGTAATAAGTCTGGAATGACATTTTCGCAATTGGCATCGGTATAAAGTGTGAGGTTAACTGGACAAGTTAATAGTGGATTAATGGTGTCTTTTACTGTCACTACAAAAGTACATTGACTACTGTTGCCACTAGCATCTGTAGCAGTTAGGGTAATCGTTTGACTTGTTCCATGACCACTTATGACCGTATTGGCAGGAGGACTTTGCGTAACGGTGACGGAACTTCCAACTGCACAATTCGTGGAAACGACTGCTGCCCCTGTATAATCTGGAATAACAACTTGACAATTATTATCCGCATATAAATTTTCATTTCCGGGACAAGTGATGGAAGGATTTGTAATATCTTGTAGTGAAACGGTAAACATACACTGCGCCATATTTCCACTTTCATCTACGACTGTAAGCGTAACCACTTGCATAAATCCATCTCCCATTATCATGGTACCTGCTGCGGGACTTTGGGTAACGGTTAAATTTGCATTGATACTACAATTATCCGAATAGGTCGCATTTTGGGTGTAATCTGGTAGCGGAATGGCACAAGTACCATCTACGCCTAAAATGTCATTGGCAGGGCAAGTGATGCTTGGATTGATGTTGTCTTCATAAGTTACATCAAAAGTACATTGGGCAGTATTTCCACTTTCATCAGTTACGGTTAACGTAATCATAGTCGTTCCCGGACTGCTAATAACTTGACCTGCACTAGGCGATTGAGTTATAGTTAAATCTGCATTGGGGGTACAATTATCTGCAATGGTTGCCATACTGGTATAGTCCGCAATAGTAGCTTGACAATTGGCATCTAAAGCAACAGTAAGGTCACTTGGGCAAGTTATCGTTGGAGCAATTTTATCTTCTAAAGTCAAAGAGAAAGTACAATTACTCGTATTGCCATTGGTATCATCTCCTGTAATAGTAATGGTAACTACCGAATTTAATACATTAATAACCGTACCAGCGACAGGGGTTTGTGTCAATATAATACTTCCATCTGCTGTGCAATTATCCGTTTTTGTCACCATACTAGTATAGTCAGGAATGACAATTTCACAATTGGCATCTACGGCTAGAACTTGGTCACTTGGACAGGTTAATACGGGTGGCGTTACATCTTCTAAAGTGACGGTAAAGGTACAAGTTGCAGTATTGCCATTGCCATCATCTGCGGTGAGGGTAATTGTTTCTGAGTCACCATGCCCAGATAATAAAGTGCTTGGTGCAGGGGACTGCGTAACAGTAATAGCACCTGCGGAGGTACAATTATCAGCAACTGTTGCCTGACTAGTATAATCACCAATTGCTATTTCACAATCGGCATCGGCATTGATAGAAATATCTGCTGGACAACTAATTGTTGGCGGCACATTATCCATTAAAGTTACGGTGAACGTACAAGTTGCGGTATTGCCACTTTCGTCTGTAGCGGTTAAAGTGATGACTTGCATGGTATTATGACCAGAAATCGTCGTGCCTATGGCTGGACTTTGCGTTACTGTAATATTAGCCGCCATGGAACAATTATCACTTACCGTCGCTAAGCTGGTGTAATCTAGTAATCTAAAATCACAGTTTGCATCTACTATTTCATTAGTATTTGCAGGACAAGTGATAGCTGGACTGATGGGGTCGGTAACCACTACATTAAATTGACAAGTGGTTTGATTTCCCGCTTCATCCGTTGCCGTAATGCTAATAACAGTTGTGCCTAAACCAACCATTGTTCCATTTGCTGGAGATTGAGTTAGGGTAATATCAGCGGTTGCGCTACAATTATCACTAGTGCTAGTTAATCCTGTATAATCAGGAATTGCGACTAGACAACTTGTATTTGCCATCAATGCTTGGTCGGTTGGACAACTCAACATGGGTGCTTCATCATCAAAAGTGCTGATTAAAATAGTATCGCTACAAAGCCCACCTACATAAGTTACCGTATCAATATTTGGTATTGGACTATGATAAGTTCCTAAAGTAACGACTCCTGTATTGGTAATGGTGGAACCAATGTCACTAATAATACTCCAAGTACCGCCAGCTTCATCGGTCGTAAAAGCGGGTAGGGTAGTGTTGGGACAACCACTGGTATCGGTTGCCATAATATTTGGCTCATCTGCCACGCCATCTTTATCATTATCAATGCCATCTCCACAAATCTCTATACAGATTGGACTCATTAAGGAATCCAAATTATTGTTAAAGTCACATTCTCCAACGCCTGATAAAGGAAAATCACCAAAACTATAAGGCACGGGATTTGTTCCGGGGTCGTTAATGACCGAAAAAACTTCAATCGGGGCACATAAAGGGGCAATGTCTAAAACGACTGATATACTTGTGCTATCGTCCGTACTTAGCGTTGTTCCAATGGTACTTGTTCCTAGTAGCGTCGGTGTGCCAGCAGTTGGATTTTGGTCGTAAAAAGAAATAGGGGTTGTGGCTGGTAAATCTTCACTTCCTTTATTTTTGATAGTTACGTGGACGACTAGATTAGGACATTGTTCGGGTGTGATGCTGTCAATTTTAGCACAAGCGTCAGGTGCTGCGAAGGCTGGTGTTACTGAACCTCCGTTAGCATTTAGAATAGTGGTTTGCACTAAAAAACCATTATAGGCATTGTTTAAATCTGAGTCTAAGGGATTTTGTTGTTGTATGGGTACGGTTAAATCATCATTGATATTGGTCACAAAATAACCGTGTTGATTCCATACTTGTCGGGCAGATACCCAAGGTGTATTTAAGGATTGATAGACACAAACATAATCGTTGCCACTAAAACCGGGGCCATTTCCATTTTGGGCAGTAATGATAATTTCGGCTGCCCCATCATTATTGACATCTGCAACTATAGGGTATTCTGTTCGAGTACCTGCTTCCGCAGGAACTTTTACTAATTCTGCTCCATCTGAACCCCGCCAAACGTACAAATGCCCTTCCTCGCTATAAACGACCTCGTTGGCCCCATCACCATCAAAATCAAATAGCGTACTTCCCGTTCGCTGAGAACCATCATCTAGTCCTGTTCTTTGCCATTTTGTGACCAAGGAATTACTAGCTGCATCATATTCTAAAACTACATAAATATTTCTTCCTGCTGTCCCAATTTCTACCATCCCATCATTATCAAAATCTCCAATATTTATTCGACCTCCTGTATTGGTGCCAGGAATATCGAAGGTAGAACCAATTTGCATCTGCGTTCTTGGATTCCAGATATAAATTTTTCCTGCGGACATTAGTACGATATCTACTAAATTGTCTCCATCTACATCCGCAACACTCGTAAATCCATCCTTGAAATCTCCTCCACCAATAGCAGAAACTACATCTAGACTTCCATTGTCTTGTGTGCCATTTCCGG
Source organism: uncultured Saprospiraceae bacterium (assembly GCA_938010785.1). Lineage (GTDB taxonomy): Bacteria > Bacteroidota > Bacteroidia > Chitinophagales > Saprospiraceae > JAFMDF01. The sequence continues at coordinate 1,120 of CALLVC010000157.1, read as the reverse complement.
GGGTATAGGTATACACATTATTTCCTGCAATCAATTCTAAACCTTGGGCTTCTGCGCCAAAAACGCCTCCTCCCGGTTTTGGGTCTCCCGGTGCAAATACATCAAAGGCAATCGGCCATTTATCGTTATTACTATTAGGATTATCAAATGCCTTTCCTAAACTACCCGTTCCAATGGCTAATCTCGTACCAGTAATAGCATCGAAAACTCGATTACCTACATATACTTCTGGTGTGCCATCGTGGTCAAAGTCTGCTACTTGAGGAGAACAATGGGTAGAGAATGTTCCTATATTATTAGCGGTATTCCATACTGAAGTTGCACTTCCATACTCGTATCTGGCTAGTTGGTTGGTATTGGTCGTAATAAAAATGTCTCCCAGTCCATCCCTATCTACATCTGCAATTGCAGGCTGGGAGAATGGGTGATTGGTTGGAACAACAATGGATTGTTTAATAGTTCCATCGGCACCATTATAGATTTGAATCCTTCCTGGATTGGGGTCTTTAGCGACCATATCTGGAATGCCATCTCCATCCATATCTCCGACAAAAACACCACTACGCTGGTCAATAGGAAAATTGAGTTCGTCGGTTTGGTATAGTTTTTCTATTTTAAATGAATCTATCGTTGGCGGAACAAATTGACAATTTGGTAAAGGAGTAAATTGATAAATAAAACTATCACAAACACCTACTCCTGCGCAATCGTCATCATAACAATCAACCAACCCATCCCCATCATCATCTATTTCGTTGAAACAGTCTTCCATCATCACAACTGTCTGTATTTTGTTTGTAGTTTGATTGTGTGACGGTTTTAGGAAGGTATGAAATGAGTTAAAACTGGTATTTTGTTTTAGGGTTTGAAAAGTTTTTGTAAAAAAAGTAGGCGCATGATTCTTCTCGTCTATTTTATTGGCAAATAGAATCAATGGGAATAATAACAGAAAGAGCATAGCTATACTGTAACTATGCGCCTTAGTTTGACTGTTCAGGGAAATCATAGTACTTAGGGATTAAATTTTTACTTTAGAAACAGAGGTTTACCTTAAGCCTTGACTAACAGTGTGTTTTGTGAATTATTTAATTTTTTTAAGCCATGTTTTGACTATAAAATA
>CALLVC010000156.1 GCA_938010785.1 uncultured Saprospiraceae bacterium | reverse complement strand
AAAGTCGTTTTTATAATATGTAATCGACTGATAAAAGTTAAAAACTGCTAAAATATTGGTTTGAAGATGCAATCTTCAAACATCGACTATCAATTTTTCAAAGGTTTATATATTACGATTTTGACTTTTCGTTCGCCCTACCGCCAAATGAATTTGGTGGTTACTTTTTACCCGTCAAATCATGTTTGGTCGAACACTAGTAGCGTATTTTATGTAGTTTCTCGAACTAAAGCCCTTCGACGGAACAGAATGAACCTACCCGCTACGCAATCATTCGGGTTCTGTACTACTAGCTTATTTAGGTAAATTTTTCAAGACCATTTTTTCGTAAAGCCCCGTAGATTTAATTGTTCCACAACCATCAATAGCTAACTCACTGATGTACTCTACACGATTTGCGTAAGAAGGTCGAGTGTCTCTATATTGTTCTTGCGCATCGGATGAGATAATTTCCAGAATTGGTTGGATACCAAAACGGTCAAAAATAGAAGTTTCACAAATCAGCTCGCCTGTTTTTTGGTCTATTGCTTTAATTTCGTCATCTTTAAAAGCGATGTCTTCTATCAATAACTTAACAATATCGGATAAAGAAGGGTTAGTTGATTCCTCTTCCGCTTCAATAATATCGATTAGTGTAGCAGTACTATATTCTGCAATTAAATTATCAATCAAATAGCGTTCAGAAATATTGACTGCTTCAAAAGCCATCATATAGTATATTTCATAACCTCTACTTAAGCTACCTAGAAATCCTGTAGAAACATAAAAGTGTCCACCAGGCAAAGAAAAAGCATAACGCTTTTCATCATTTAAAACGACAACTTGCCATTCTCTCTCAGGATTCCAACGATTAGAAGGCGTAGATAATCGGTCTGGTCTAATTTCTTGTGTAGCTTGGTCATAAAGCGTTTGTAAATAATTTACAATAACAGAATCCCTTTTAGATTGTCTATCTAGTAGATCAAATTCTGTTGATTGCTCGATAGTTTCCTTAAGCAAATCACCTAATTTTTCTCGTTTTTCTTTAGTGAAATCCGCAGCAGTAGGGCCAGGTTCAACAGTCTCTACACAAGTAGAAGCTGTAAAGATAAAATAAGATAAAAGGAGAAAAGTTAATCCCTTAATTCCATAGCGCATAATGATGTTTTTCTTTTTAGGTAACGAGCAAAACTAGTTAGTCGTTCCTTAGTCTGTTAAAAGAAGTACTATGTTGTTGTAAAATAGGGATTATAAATAGAATAGGACAATGCAGATTACTGCAATATAAAATCAGCAAAAAACATACCAAAACGGCATAATTCCTTAAATAATAGGTTTTTATAGATTATAATTTTTTAATTTAAATACGTGATTATTATTTATAATTTAAATATTATTCAGCCAAAATATAGGAAAGCCTAAGGAAAGCAGGGGTTCTCGGGGAATAAAATAAAAGAAAAGTAATTACTACGATTGATTTTAATTAATTTTAAAGCATTATTTCTTTTTAATTTTTAAATTGCGAGAAACATTAATCATTTTATTTAGAAAATTCGCTTCTTGTAAAACGATTCTTTTAATAAAATAGCGAAGAGATATTAAAAATTACACATTACACATTAAATAGATAACTATGAGAAAAGCAGATTGGTTAATCGGCGCCTTAATTGCCTTATTGGTATTATTCGGTATTTCTTTCTTTGTAAAAAATTGGAATAACATTAACAACCAAACTCCTGATCGTCCATCCGTAGCCGAAACTTTAAACCAAGGAAGTGATAGTGAAACAGCAACCTTAGATGAAGAAGATGAATACGACGACGACGAATATCCAGATGATGCGGATTCAACAAACTACGAAGTTAATGAACCAACAATCGATGATTTAGCGGATTTAAACAAAGCAAAAGCACAAGCAGCAGCAGAGGCAGAAGCTGCCGAAGCAGCAGCAAATAACGAAGCAGGGGATAATGGTAGCAGTTCTTCAGCTACGCCTAGTTCATATAGTAGTTCAAGTAGTACAAATGGCAGGTATTTAGTAGTAGCAGGCACTTTCAAACAAGAGGCAAATGCAGAAATCCAGTTAAAGAAATTTAAAAAGTTAGGATATGCAGATGCAGAAATTGGCAAGTTTAATAAATCGGCTTATGCCTCACTAATAGTTAATCGATTTACTAGCTCTACTGAAGCAAATAGATTGGTTAAAACATTAAAGAGTAAAGGGATTGATGCCTATGTGCACGAAAAGAGATAAAATGTATTAAAATACAGAAATAACAAGAGACCTAAATTAATGAAATGGCATTGATTTAGGTTTTTTATTTAACTCCTATCTTAAAAAATTCGGCTAAGAATACTCAAAATAACAGCTAAATTTTTCCTATCAAAACTAAAAATTGTCCTACCTTGCGCCTTATTTAGCCAAAACCAATAAATAGCGTTGTATTGAATTATGTTCTTGAAAGCAAAAAAATGGTTAACCATTGGAGCATTAATAGTTTTATTATTATTGTTTTTTATATGGGCTTGTAATTATTGGGTAGAAAAAAGTACCGCAAATCAAGTATATAGTAATATTAATAAGTTACCTCAAAATGATGTCGCCTTAGTTTTAGGCACCTCAAAATATACCGTGAACGGTTATCAAAACCCCTATTTCTATTATCGAATTGAAGCTGCCGCTAAGCTCTACCAAGCCAAAAAAGTCAAACACATATTAGTTAGTGGGGATAATAGGTTAAAGAATTATAACGAACCTAAAGAAATGCAACAAGCATTAGAAAAAAGAGGTATTCCTAAGAATGCTATTACTTTAGATTATGCAGGATTTAGGACACTTGATTCCGTAGTCCGAAGTAAAGAAGTATTTGGGCAAAAACGGATAGTCATTGTTTCCCAAAAATTTCACAATCATAGAGCTTTATTCATTGCTAATCATAGAAATATTAAAGCAGTTGCTTATAATGCAAAAGATGTAAGTATTAGGCTTGGTCTAAAAACAATGCTTAGAGAATATTTGGCGAGATGTAAAGCCATTTTGGATATTATTATTTTGAATAAACAACCTAAATTTTTAGGAAAAAAAATAAATATTAACATTTAACCATTAATAAAAGTTATGAAAAGACAGCAAATAGCAGCAGGTAACTGGAAAATGAATAAAACCTATAAGGAAGGAAGAGCATTAGCAACCGCAATTGCTAAAGGTATGACCAGCACAGATAGCTTAGTAATTTTAGGAACGCCAGCGATACATTTAAATGCAGTCGCTAATATTGTCAAAAAAGTCCCTAATGTAGAAGTAGCTGCACAAAATTGTCACCAAGAAAAAAGCGGAGCATATACAGGAGAAACTTCAGTAGAAATGATTAAATCAGTTGGAGCCAAATATGTTATTCTGGGCCACTCTGAAAGAAGAGAATATTTTAACGAAGGTCATGAACTATTAGCAGCCAAAGTAGATACAGTTTTAGGCAAGCGCTTAATTCCTATTTTCTGTTGTGGGGAGCCACTTGCTATCAGAGAAGCAGGTACACACGTAGCACATGTTAAAAAACAATTAGAAGAGAGTCTTTTTCATCTTAAAAAGAAAGCTTTTAGCAAAATAGTCATTGCCTATGAACCAATTTGGGCAATTGGAACAGGTGTTACAGCATCTCCTCAACAAGCACAAGATATGCATAAAGCTATCCGCCAATTATTAGCGGATAAATATGGTTCGGATATAGCTGAAGGTACAAGCATTTTATATGGTGGTAGCGTCAAACCTGCTAATGCTAAAGAAATTTTCAGTCAACCTGATGTAGATGGTGGATTAGTTGGTGGAGCGTCTCTAAAGCCAGATGATTTTTTACAAATCATTAACAGTTTTAGCTAAAATAGCGTATTCGAAAAAGCAGAGAGGAATAAATTTAGTTTTCCTCTCTGCTTTATAAAGCTGAGAATAATCATCAGATTATAGTATAAGTACATTTCTCGATAACTCACATTCCTAATAATATTTATTCTTCTCCTCCTCTTTTTAGCAAGTATTAAAGTAGGTTCTCAATAGTTTGTCTTAAAGTATTAAACCATCCTTTATCCATTAGAGTATGTCTAAAATTCCATTAATTGGCTGCAATTGACACAAAATTAGAAGTAACCGACCTCTAAAGGGCGCTGAACAGGACAGACTACTCTCGATAGCTATCAAGAGTACTACCAATTGTCCACAACTTGGGGTAATCAATAATCCCTATTAAGAATAAATTTCTTACCTATATCTTTTCTTCCTTTTGATTTAATATATAAATAATACATACCATTCTGTTCATTTCCCATATCAAAACTAAGAGTAGGCATCTGAACATTCTGCAACTTACTTTCCTTCACTAACTGCCCATATGAGTTATAAATTCTTAGGTCGATTGCTTTACCCAAAAAGGGCTTCAAATGAACATGTACAATCTCTTCGACAGGATTCGGAAATAAATAAAATTCTTCTATACCATAAGCCCTATCGACTGTTACTGCATTAGAATATTTAAAGGAGCCATTTTTATTAAGTTGCTTAATTCGATAATAAGTTGTTCCTTTTAATGGCGTCTCATCAACATCCGTATAAAAATTAGCATCAACAGTTCCACTTTGAGGAGCAGTATCTTTAATTTTATAAAAATTAAAGTTATCTGTTGACCGCTCTATTTGATAATTATCTGCTTCCATATCACCATTCGAAATCCATTCTAATTCTACTTCTTGATTAGCATCTGTGTAAGCGGAAAAAGTCAATATTTGCTTTGCCCTTCCTGTAGCGTTTCCTACAACATTACTTCCTACAATATTAATGGTGTAATCTTCTACTTCTCCTAATTCAAAGTTTTCACAAACATTAGCAGTCAAGCCTTGTTGCATGGCTACTCGCATACGAGTTTCACCATCCTTGGCGGTTTGAGGAATAGTTATCGTTCCAGAAACTGTTTGAGGAATAGACTGAGCAGTGCCAGCTATGCTAATTCCTGAAAGTACTTCCTCCCCTATGTCATCAAATCGCCCATTTTGATTAAAATCAATCCATACAGTTATGTACTCATCCCATTGAGTCCAACTAAACGCAGGGCTAACACTTATATCATAAGAAACGCCCTTATTAAGTGTTGTATGCTGGTTAGTAAAATCTCCATAACCATCTTTACCTGAATTATGGTTAATTGTGCCCAAAGAGACATTACTTATCCATTCCTGCCAAGGGAAATTACCTTTCGCTGTACAATAATCTACAATAGTCGGGGCTTCGTTATCTTCAAGTAAGGAAGGGGCACTTACTCTAAAGGCACGATTCATCGTTTGAGCAGCAAAAAATTCATTATTTCCATTTTGCTGTGCATTCACAACCACTGTTCCTTCGTTCCTTGTTAAAGTAAGTATATTATTATTCACACTTGCTGGCCCTGAAAGAATACTATACAAAACAGGTAATCCAGAAGAAGCTACTGCATTTAAAGTAATCGAGGTAGTCGAAGTTAGTTGGTCTGGAATAGTAGGGAAATTAATCGTTTGATTTTGTTTTTCATTTGAAATAGGAGTAGTGTTTCCTTCAACAATATTTAAAATATAGTCTTCTACTTCCCCTTGATTGACGGTTCCACAAGCAGCAGCAGCACTTTCTCTTTGCATCGCTACCCTCATTCTAGTTTTCCCAACCACTGCATCTGTAGGAATTAGCACATCCACCGAAATACCTGTTATAGTTTGTTGAGGAAGTCCTGCTGCACTAACTGTTGAAATAATATTTTCTCCAGTATCATTAAAATCTCCATCTCCATTATAATCAATCCAAACAGTTATATATTCATCCCATTGAGTCCAGCTAAAAGCAGGTTTGACTATTAATGAATAACTTTCTCCTTTTTGAACTAAAGTTTCTTCTTCATATAACTTATAAATATTTTTAGAAGAGGTATTATTCAAGTCTCCAAAAATAACTTGTCCAATCCATTCCTGCCAAGGAAAAAGGCTTTTTAACGTACAATAATCCGCAGGACTATTATCGTCGCTAACTTCTTCCACTTCTGGAACAACAACATTAAAAGGTCGGTCAACATTTGGAGCCGATAAATATTCACTATTTCCACTTTGGCTAGCTCTAACTATTACCGTACCTGCTGTTCCATTTAAAGTCACGGTACTTCCATTAATGGACGCTGGACCTGATACAATACTAAAACTAACTGGTAAGCCAGATGAGGAAGATGCACTAATGGAAAAGGGTAAGTTCGTTGTCAATTTACTGGAAATAGAAGAAAAATTGATTAATTGATTAATCTTAGCTACATCCGCAGGATTAACTATAAAAGAACGATCATAATTAACTGCAGCATTATAATCTTCATTTCCTGCTTGACTAGCCCTAATTATTACCGTACCTGCTGTACCATTTAAGGTTACTGTACTTTCATTAACGGAAGCTGGACCTGATAAAATACTAAATTTAACTGGTAAGCCAGATGAGGAAGATGCACTAATAGAAAAAGCTGCATCGTCGGCTTTTTTATTAAAAATCGGGTGAAAAGAGATGGTTTGATTTTGTTTTATTTTTTCACTCACAGAAAAAGAACGACCAAAAGAAATTGCTCTTTTATATTGAGTATTTCCGGCTTGATTAGCTCTAATAACCACCGTACCAGGAACGCCCGTTAGGGTAATTTTTTTTCCTTCTACAGTTGCCGGTCCAGACTCAATCATCAAATCAATCGGCAAGCCAGAAGAGGCACTAACATTTACTTCAAAAGGTGGGTCTGTAGTAAACTTATTAAAAATTGGGTCAAAAGAGATAGTTTGGCTTAAGCGCTCAATAGCAGGTTCAGACACCACAAAAGATTGCCTAACTGATTCAGCTGGTTTATAAGCTTCGTTCCCGTTTTGACTAGCTTCAATAACCACAATCCCTGTTGTTCCATTAAGTGAAATCGTATTCCCACTCATACTTGCTGGTCCAGATGCTACCCTGAGTGTTACAGGCAAACCTGAAGTAGCACTTGCACTAATGGAAAAAGGAATAGTGGTAGTTAGTTTATCAGAAATTGGGAAAAAATTAATAGTTTGTTCTTTTTCCGAAGGAATAATTGAAAAACTAATAAAAGCAGTTGCCTCAGGATTAGCAAATGGGCGATGATTACTATCCGCCAGTTGCATTTTTAGCGTGTGCTCTCCTTCAGTTAAATTATTCAAAGCATAAACTCCACTAAGGGTGTGCACATCAACAGTAGGTTGATTATCTAAACTTACCAATAAATGATCGGCATCATGAAATACTAAATTTCCTGATAAAAAATATTGAACATTGATAGAATTCTCAGTGAAACTACTTCTATTAGATGGACTAGTGATAGTCACACTAGGTAAAGTCGGCAAAGCAATTACCTCAAATCTTCGCTCTACACTCGATGCCGCCAAAAATTGGTCATTTCCATTTTGTTTAGCACGAATAATCACTGTTCCCACTGCCCCCGTTAGGGTAACCGTAGTCCCAGAAACTGTTGCAGGACCAGATACAATAGAGAAATCTACAGGCAAATCAGAATTTGCTACAGCACCTACCGTAAATGCAGGATCATTCGTCAATTTATCAGGGATACCAAAAAAAGTAATAGTTTGCTCTTGTTTGTCTTTATAAGTAGAAAGATATTCGCCCGAAATAGGTCGGTCTAAGGAATTGTCAGGCATTTTCCAGCCAGCAGATAGGTGCCCTCCGCCATTCATTAAACTTTCAATATAATACTGATTTCCAGCAACCAAAAAGATAGGCTCGGATTGTTGAGTCGCATATTTATTCCATTGATTAGCTTGCGTATTTCCTTTGACATTGGCAATGAGTCGCCTATTTTTAGGATTTCCATTCGTACTTAACCATAACTGACTATCATCATCGCTTGCTATCCAAAAGGTATAAAGACCTGTAGCAGGTGGACAAATAAATCCTCTAACCCGTTGAGCATTATCAATGGCAGTAAAGGGAGTCACTTCAAAACTAGTTAAAGTATTTGTCTCATTAGGTGCTGCATTAACAGGAATATCATTGATAGTGTTTCTTCCTCCTCCATTCCAAATGTCTCTAGAAATGAGTCCTTCTGCTCTACAAGAAGCATTTGTAGGTAATACAATATTAAAACTACTTTCTATCGGGTTGGCAGGTTGATAAACTTCATTTCCTCCTTGAGTTGCTCTAATAGTCACTTTACCAGGAAAACCGCTAGGCACTATTTTATTACCAAATATAACAGCAGGCCCTTCTAATAAGTACATGCTAACTGGCAAACCCGAGGTAGCTGTTGCATTCAGAACAATATCTCCTGCAGTAATGGACTGGTCTGCAATTGGAGCATAGTTAATAGTCTGTGGCAATCCTTGACAATCAGGAAAAATATCTTTCTGAAAAGTTGTAAAAAGGCCTTCTGGGTCTGTTACTTTTAAGGTAACCCGAAACCAATAAGAAGACCCGTCACAATCAATAGGAGATAAAGCCGTAGTCGTAGACGGATTATTATCAATAGGTTCTGCGTGGCTATGTCCATTGTGAAAAAGAGCCGTTTGCCATTCATATTTTAACTGTCCATTGTGTTCGTTATCTGTAACTATGGCGTTTAAATTAAAAGTGGCCCCGTTATCTGCACTAAAAGAATTCGTATTATCAATGCTGGTGGAAACAATGATAGGTGGGCTATTATTTAAAGAAATTGGAATTATTTTTTCAGTAGTTGCGCCTTGTTCATCTGTAACCGATAATCTAACAGGATAAGTTTTAGGAGCTGTTGAGGAAGCTTCAAAAAGAATAGTTGGATTTGCCTTTGTACTTGTCACATTACCACCGAAATCCCAAAGGAAAGAAAGCGGACTAAATTCAGGATCAAAAGATTGAGAAGCATCAAATTTAACCGTCAATGGGCTGCTACCATAATTTCTATCCATTTCTACAATAGCAATCGGTTGCTTATTAGAATTGCCCGTATAGGTAATTCTTCTGATTTGATTAGGATAACGAACATAATAAAGTCCATCCTCAATTGGAGAGGTATTTAGAAATACAACTGCACCGGCATTTAATTTGAAGTCATTGACAAAAGTTGGATTATTATTATCGTCAAATCCAAAATTGCGAATCCATCCTGCACTATAATCTGCATGAAAATAAGTATTACGATATCCCTCAGGAAAATCATCTCCTGTATACCAAACACCACCAGTAGAAGAATTTCCTCGAAACTGTTTACCGCTGACTATACCATTTCCAATATTCGTTATTTGATTATTAACATAAGCTCTAGCTTGGTCAGCGCCATGTCTCCAATCTACTTTTGGTCGAACATATTCGGCATCCGAAATCGCGTATATTGGATTATTATAACCTGCTTTTTGATTAATACCTTCATAAATTGGCCAGCCAAAATTTTGTCCTGCTTTTTCCACAACATTTAGGTCTTCCCAAGTTGACCAACCAACATCTCCGAAGAAAAAAGTACCGGGATTTCCATCAGTCGCATTATGGCTACCCGTTTCTGGTTTTAAAGCAATTCTGTAGGGGTTTCTGATACCAATACTCCAGGTTCTAGATTGAGGCGAACGAGGATTATTAGATTGAAAGTAAGGATTGGAAGGAACACCGTTACCTGTCTCAGGGTCAATCCGAAGAATTTTACCACTTAGATTGTTTAAAGATTGACAACGATAAGCGCCAATATTTTGAGCAGGTGTAATAATGCCATCATTCAGGGCCTGTTGATAATAAGTAGCAGGATGAGAACCTTCATCTACAGGGTTAGCATAACTAGCACCATCCCCTACAGTCACCATTAAGGTCCCATCCGTACCAAAAATAATTTGTCCAGCTCCATGCGATTCATGTAAAATAGGTGGGCCAGAAGACTTCGATTCTCCAATTAAAATCTTTCTACTGCTATAATCAGCAGTCATGAAATTATTAGCAGAATTAGCAGTATATCTGGTAAGTCTAGCAATCGTCGCTTCCTTTTCACTAGAAGCATTAGCATTATAATTTGGCGTACCAAAATTGAGTAAATGATGCCTATCTACAACATACCAAAGATAAATATATCCATTATTTAAAAAGTTGGGGTCTAAGGCAAAACCAATCAAGCCAAAATCTCTCCAATTACCGACTTCTTCACTTATATCAATCAGCGGTTCAGAAGTTTTAACGCCATTTTCAACGGCCCAAACTTTACCTCCTTTTTCCCAAACGTACATTCGACCGTTCTCGTCAAATGTAACACCTACTGCTTGTGACCATCCATCAATAACCAACTCGTCTGAAAAACCATTTGGTTGTGCAAATACAAGTTTAGGACTGTAAAAAATGATAACCAATAGTAGTAGTAATAGGGGGTAAGTTTTTCCGATGTCGAAAAAAGCCTTGTTCATACTTTTTGTTTTTGTATGAGGGGTTTGTCTTACTAGAAAATTATTCAAAAGCAAAGCTCATGAATAATCATTCATTGTATTTTCAGAATAGTATTTAAGGGGTAAAATGTGTTACTAATACATGGGTAATTGGGAAGACACAGTAGGAGGGATTAAAGAGCTTTATCGAATAAAATGCTCTTTCTAAATATAGATGTAGTATCTAATATTTCACTAAATAATCTTTATTGTGTGCTATACTAAAAGGAGATATTATTTAATCTTATTCAACAACTCTTGAAGAATTTTGGCAAATGTTACACCGTTGGGGGGATTGAATAAGCTAAGGTGGTCTCCAGGAACATCTAAGGTATGAATTTTTCCCATAATAAATGGTTTCCAACCTAGAAATTTCTGGTCTTCAATAAAAAACCGTTGTTCTTTAGCTCTAAACAAATATAAGTGTCCGTCATAAGGCGTTATCTTATAATTATTCCAAGCTTCAAAGTTACTTTTACTAACGATAGATTCTAGTGGATTTTCCTTTTCTAGGTTAATAGATTTTTCATCTTTCAGCACCTTATATTTCCAATTATTGAGCCTTCGTTGATAAACATATTTTCGATAACTTATATTATCTACAGGATGCTTAACTAGATCTTTCAAATTCCAAGCTACCTTTTTGCCAATAGTAGAAATTTTCTCTGCAAAAGAGCTCTCGAAATGTGTTAATTCTGATTTGATAACCGTATCAAAGACACTAAGCATTAAGACTTCTTTATTAGCCGCCTTTAGTTGCTTTGCCATTTCAAAAGCAATCAATCCACCAAAAGAATACCCTGCTAAAGCATAAGGTTGATTTGGGTTTAACCGTTCAATCTCCTTAATATAATGGGCAGCCATATCTTCAATACGACTTAATGGTTCTCCTTCTCCATTTAAGCCTTTGGCTTGTAGCGCATAAATAGGTTGTTCAGCATCCATATTGGCCGCCAAGGTTTGAAACATTAAAACATGTAAACCTCCGCCATGAATTAAATAAAGCGGTGGTTTATTACCAGTCGTTTTAATCGGTACTAAAGAACCTTCAAAAAGACCTTCTTCTCTCTCATCCAAAAGTTGCGCTAATTGACGAATTGTGGAATTTTTCAATAGAGAAGCCAAAGGTACTTTTCTGCCGATAGTTTGTTCAATCTTCGCCATCATGCTAACCGCAATCAAGGAATGTCCTCCCAATTCAAAAAAGTCATCGTAAACACTTATTTTAGGAATACTTAAAAGTTCACTCCATATGTTCACTAGTATTTTTTCAGTAGGAGAAATAGGCGAAACAAAAGCTTCTTTTTTAACTGCTTTAGTCCATTCTGGAATAGGTAATTTACTTCGGTCTACTTTTTTAGAAACAGTCAGCGGAAACTGCTCCATTACTACAAAAGCAGCAGGTATCATATATGCAGGCAACCGAGCTTCTAAGAATTTTTTCAAGTCTTCCATAGAAAAGTTCTGATTGTCCTGCGGCACAATATAGGCTGCCAATCTTCTATCATTCGGTTGGTCTTCCCTAACGATAACCCTATTTTCCGAAACACCATCGAACTGCCCAATAGTTGTTTCAATATCACCCAATTCTATTCGATAGCCTCGAATTTTAACCTGCTTATCCCCTCGATTTAGATATTCAATATCTCCATTAGGCAAATATCGACCTCTATCGCCTGTTCTATACAACACTTGATAATCCCCTTCTTTTGAAAATGGATTAGGTATAAAAGTTTTAGCAGTTAACTCGTTTAATTTATAATATCCTTGGGGAGCAATACCAATTCCAGCAATATAAATTTCACCACCTACACCAATGGGAACAGGTAGTTGTTGACTATCCAAAATATAAATTTTGACATTACTAATAGGTTTGCCAACAGGCAAATAGCTAAAGCTTAAATCATCTATTAAATCTGGATGAATTTGTTTAGCTGTTGACCAAATAGTCGTCTCAGAAGGACCATAAATATTCCACACTTCTTTGGTGTTAGCTAATAAATTTTTAGCTAATTCTTTTGACAAACCTTCTCCACCAGAAAGTGCTTTTAATTGGGGACTGTTTTTCCAACCAGATAGCAACAACATTTGCCAAGTAGAAGGGGTGGCTTGCATTAAAGTTGGCTGATATTTTTCTATTAATGCTTTTAATAAAAATCCATCTTTTACCGCCTCTTTATCGGCAATAATAACTTGAGCGCCTACAAACAATGGCATAAAAAAGTCCTGAACAGATGGGTCAAAAGCGATAGACGCAACGCCCAATATTTTATCTATTTGGGTGACTCCAAATTGATTAATAATCGCATAATGATGGTCTACTACCGCATAATGAGGAATAGCAATACCTTTGGGTTTTCCCGTTGAGCCAGAAGTATAAATAATGTATGCTAAGTCGTCAACTCTTGGAGTTGAGCCGTTTTGAATGATTGCTTGAAAAGTATTATGCCGACTATCTTCATAAAAAATTGTTTGACCAGAAAAGTTAGGCAATCTATTTTTTAATGGAAAATGACTAATTAAAAATTCCGCTTCCACATCTTCTAAAATAACTTGCAATCGTTCTATAGGATTAATTGGGTCAAGTGGAATATAAATAGCACCCAGTTTTAAAGTAGCGAGCAAACTTATCAACATTTCAGCAGAGCGTTCTAAGTAAATACCAACCTTCTTACCTCTTTTAACTCCTTTTTGCTGTAAATAACCCGCTAAATTGCAAACCTTTTTCTCTAACGCCTCATAAGTAAATAACTGACTATCAGCTACTAAGGCTATATTTTTTGGCGTCTTTTGAATTTGCTGATGAAAAAGTTTATAAATACATGCTTTAGGAAAGTTATCCACATTTGTTTGATTCCAAGTTGTTAATAACTTTTCTTCCTCCTTTTCAGGTAGCAATTTTAGCTTGAAAATTGGTTGTTCTGGTTCAGCCAAAATCTCCTTAAGGAGCGTTTCAAATTCTAATAACCGTCTTTTAATCGTATCTCCTTCAAACAAGTCGGTGTTATAAATCCATTCAAAGAAAATACCTTCTGAAGTTGGTTTTAAATTGATAAAAATATCGAAGGTCTCATAGTTTCTTGGTACGCCTTTAGTCGTTACTTTTAAATCGCCAAAATTAAGTTGGCTAAAATCACTATCTAAATTGAATAAAACAGAAATAATAGGTTGCCGACTCGTATCTCTAGGTAGCTTTAATTTTTTGACTAAAGCGCCCAAGGTGTAGTTTTGATGGTCAAAAGCATCCAAAATTTTACCTCTCACCTTTTTCAGATGAACGCTAAAATTATCCGCAGCATTCACAGACATTTTCAAAGGGAGTAAACTAACACTATGCCCAACTAAATCTTGATTACCTGCAATCGCTTGTCCAGCTGCAACTACCCCTAAAGTAAAAGTTTCTTGCTGTGCTAAACGATGAATAAAAACTTGAAAAGCGGCAAACATAAAATTATAAAAGGTCGTTCCTTGTTTTGCCGCAGTCTTTCTAATTTGCTGCTGAATATCGGTTGAAAAATAAATCTTTTCGAGCGCAGAATGATAAGTTTTAACAGGAGGACGCAAACGGTCCGTTGGAAATGCTAAAACGGGTATATCATCGCTAAACTGCTCCGCCCAATAATTTTCTGATTTCACATAATCATCTGATTGTTTAGCTTTTCTACTTTCCAAAGCATACGTACTCAATTGTTTTGGAGCGTTTAAATGTTGATGCTTTTTACCAATAGCCTTAGCATACAATTCTCCTAAGTCCGTGCTTAAAATACCAAGCGACCAACCGTCCGCAATAATGTGATGAACCGTAATAATTACTAAATGAACTTCTGACTCTAGTCGAATAATTTGGAAACGCGCAAGTGGCCCATCAAATAAATCCATTGGCGTCTCTGCTTCCAACAAATGAATTTGTTCTAAAGTAATCGTCCCAGAGTCTTTATCCAATAAATCAACATAAGGTATTTCTATTGCCGCATAAGGAGCGATGATTTGGGTAAGACCATCTTTACTAAAAGTAGTTCGTAGTGCTTCATGTCTTTTAACTAATGCTTGGATAGCGGCTTGCATTTTTTCAATCTCAAATGCACCCTCTAATCTTATTTCTGTAGCTAAATTGTAGGCCAAGGCAGCTTGCTCACTAAATTGATGTCCTATCCAGATTTCTTCTTGTCCATCCGTCAAAGGAACTTCCTTGGTTTCAAAAGGATTGATAGCTAATCCTAAAGCAGCAGGGTCAATGATTTCATTTAAATCAGTTCCTTCCCAAGGTATAAAAAATTGACGGTCAAACATTTCGGCAATAGCCGACTTATAAGCAATAAAAACTTTCTCTAAATCTTCTTCTGAATGTTCCGTAGATAAAAACCCAGCTCTTTCGGTCATATACACGCCTTTATGACGCATCATATGAAAAAATAATTTAGACAAAGGAAAATCATCAATCACCTTGACTGCTAAAATAGAAGCCGCAGATTTAATAGCTAAAGGTGCTTTAGTTTCTATGAAAAGTGCAGCTAATCTTTCCGCAAAAACCTTCGTCTTTTTATTTAAGTTTAGTTGGACTTGAGGACCATCATTTTTTATCTTTTCTAAAACAGCTTTTGCCGCTGCTAGACTAACTGGATGTTTGACAAAGGTGCCACCAAAAAAGGTAACCATCGCTTCAGGAAAAGAATCATCTCCATATTGCCATTGTCCTCCGTCAAAAGCATCTAAATATTTTGCTTGTCCTGCGACCATTGCAATCGGTAATCCACCACTCGCAATTTTTCCATACGCACAAATATCTGCTGGAATTCCATACCAACCTTGCGCACCACTTTGCGTCAATCTAAAACCAGTTACTAGTTCATCATAAATCAAAGCAATATCTTCGGTGGTAGAAATAGCCCTCACTTTTTCAATCACCTCTTTCCGTTGAAGATGTGGGGTCTGTGTATGAAAAGGTTCGATAATAATCGCCGCTAAATCATCTGCATTATCTTGGATAACCTCCATCAAATTAGGGTCATCATAATATAAAACCAAGACATTTTTAACCGCAGAATCAGGAATTCCAGGGGCAATCGTAACTGCTTTGGTTCGTCCTTTTAATTGTATCCCTCTCACCAACATTTCATCGGTAATCCCATGGTAATCTCCTTCAAAAACAGCTACTTTTTCTTTGCCCGTTACCGTTCTAGCTGCACGAATAGCAGCAGAAATTGCTTCCGACCCTGTGTTAACCAACGTCGCTCGTTCCATGCCTGTAAGTTCACAAACTAATTGTGCAACTTCTTTTGCTAAAGGCGGCAAAACAGCCAATTCAGTTCCCTTCTGCATTTGGTCGATAACCGCAGTTTGGACAAAGTCTGGTGTGTGTCCAAACAAACCAATACCAAAACTCATTAAAAAGTCAATGTACTCATTGCCATCTACATCCCACATTTTAGACCCTTTCGAGCGAGTCATAGCAATTTGGTAAATAGTGTCTTTCCACAGTTTATTAAAAGCTTGAATCGAGCGAGGGTCAGATAAATATTGTCGCTGTTCTTGACTAAGTTTTTTAGAACCTGCGGTTTTCTGATTATATTTTTCAATAAAATCTTTTAACTGGTCTTGTTGAAATTCCGTGAGTTCTGCTACTCCTTTTGGAATAGGTTTCCAAGGGCCAAAACCCTTCGATTTATCCGCTTCTGTAATTTGCTTAGGTAAGGAGGTTAGTTTAGACGATGCTATTTCGTCATTATTATTCGAATTAATAGTAATAGAAGAAATAGGTTGTCCGCCGCCTTTTAATAAATCTATCTGTTGTTGCATAATATGCAACTGTTGATTGATAATCGTTTGTAAAGAACCCGTAGTGGCAGCTCCCTCTGCTTGCCCAATTCCAATCGCCGAAAGTGATGTAGGCGGTTGAACTTGCTTCGGCATAAACGTCCCTTCCGCTAGTTCCCCATCTACAAATTCTGCTAAAGTTTCTATTGTGGAAGCCTCTTCAAATAATTGCCTAAAAGTAATCGTCAACTTAAATTTTCGATTAAATTTAGTAATAGCTTGAGTCAAAAAAAGTGAGTCAAAACCTAGCTCTAAAAAAGTGGCATCCGACTCCATCTCTTCTGGTTCGAGTCCACTTAATTGAAATAAAATATCTTTGATAAGATTAATTAGGTGCTCTTTTCGACTAATAGTTGAAATAGTTGATTCATCCAAAGAAGCCTCCTGCTCCATCTGTATAAGCGTTAATTGTTCAGGCATTTTCTGCCTATTGCTACTGCCTACTGCCATTTTATTAAACATTTTCTGCTCACTGTCTTCCTGCCTACTGCCCACTGTATTCCGTTCAATCCAATACCGTTTTCGTTCAAAAGGATAAGTGGGTAAGGAAGTTCGAGAAGGTGAAAAATGCAGATAATAATTGTCCCAATTTATGTCCACTCCATTACACCACATTTTTCCTAGCGATTTTAGCATAAAAGCTACATCAGGAATGGATTCTTTTGGATGTCTCAGGGAAGAATAAATAAAATGATGCTTCTTTTTAGCAGGATGTTGGCGAGCAAAAGTTGCTAAAGTTTGGCCAGGACCAACCTCTAATAAAGCGATATTTTCTTGTTGAAAAATAGTGGTTAATCCATCAGAAAAACGGACGGTTTGTCTTAGGTGATTTATCCAATATTGAGGGCTTATAATTTCTTCTGCCTTTGCCCAATCACCATTCAGATTTGAAATAATCGGAATAGTTGGCTTTTTGAAATCAATCGTTTCTAAAAAAGCTTTGAATTGTGGAATAATTGGGTCAATCAGCGGAGAATGCGCTGCTACTTTAATATGAATCCGAGCAACTTCTATATTTTCCTCAACTAGCTTTTTTTGTAAAATATCTATAGATTCCCTTGTCCCAGAAACTACACAGTTATTAGGTTTATTGATAACCGAAATCGTTGTTTTCTCGCTTAAGAATGGTTTAATTTCTTTTTCTGAAAGTGGCACACTTAACATAGCACCTTCCACACTTAAACTTTCAAATAATCGACCTCTGACAGTCACCAATCTTAGGCCATCTTCCACCGAAAACACGCCAGCAATACAAGCTGCGGTATATTCTCCCATACTATGCCCAATCAAGTGACTAGGCTGAACTCCCCAATGTTGCCATAATTTAGCTAAAGCGTATTCAATAGTAAACAGCGTAGCCAAAGCATTCGTTGGCTGTTCAATTTCTTTTTGTAAAAGGACTAAATCTATATTTTCTTTAGGGAAAAGAAATTTTTCAATATTTAAATCCGCATCCTTTTTTAAAAAATCAATACAGAAATCAATGGTAGATTTGACCGTTGGATAAGTTGTATACAACTCCTTTGCCATGGAAATATATTGCGCACCACCACCAGGAAAAAGAAAAACAATTGGAGCAGCTTGCAATGGTAAATTTCCATTGGGCTTATTCGTTATCATTTGCTCTCCTAATCGAGCATTACGAAAATTAAAAGCAGGACGCCCAGTTGATAAAGTATAACCAATATCGGTTAAATCAGCCTCCCGTTTTCGCTCTAAAAAAGCAGCTAAATTCGCTTCTTGTTGGACCAATGCTATTTCACTTTTTGCAGAAAGCAAACACAATTGCGATACCCTTCTTGAACTTGAATTTTGAACTTGAACTTGAACTTCCCTCGGTGCTTCTTCTAAAATAATATGTGCATTTGTTCCACCAAGACCAAAAGAGCTAACCCCAGCTCGTCGAATCCGTTCGCCACTTTCCCAACGCTGTAATTTATCATTCACATAAAAAGGAGAATTGGCAAAATCTATTTGAGGATTAGGTTTTTCAAAATTCAAAGAAGGTGGCAATAATTCATACTTTAAAGCCAATGCAGTTTTGATAACCCCTGCTAAACAAGAACCTGCATCCAAATGTCCAATCGCTGTTTTCACCGAGCCTATTGCACAAAATTGCTTTTTATCGGTACTTTGTCTATACGCTTTAGTCAAGCCCTCCACTTCTATTGGGTCCCCTAAAATAGTACCTGTGCCATGTGCTTCTACATAATCAATATCGTTCGCTGTCAAATTCGCTTTAGTCAAAGCAGCACTAATTGTAGTAGCCTGTCCTTTAACACTAGGTGCAGTAAAGCCAATTTTATCAGCCCCATCATTATTGATAGCAGTTGATTTAATAACGCCCCAAATATGGTCTTTATCCGCAACGGCTTCATCTAACTTTTTCAAAACAATACTCACCATACCGTTTCCACGAACCATGCCTTTTGCATCCACGTCAAAGGCTCTAATAGTGCCATCAGGAGAAAGTGGTCCACCTTCTATATATTCATAGCCAGCATTCAAATTGGGTTGAATTCTTCCTCCTCCGACCAATACCATATCCGAATCTCCACTTAGTAAACTTTGACAAGCTAAATGGATTGCAGTCCCCGAAGTCGAACATGCCGTTTGGACATTAACCGCAGGGCCTCTCAAATTTAGTTTATAAGCGATTCGACTAATGGCAAAAGTTTTTTCACTTCCTAAAGTATCCGCATAATCCCCCGCAGATTTCAGTAAATCAGGGTGAGTCGCAATGTTATCAGTGAAGTAAGCATTTCTAGCAACACCGCCAAAAATGCCGATTTTACCATCAAATTTATAGGGATTATATCCAGCATTTTCCAATCCTGCATAAGCTACTTCTAATAGTACCCGATGCTGAGGGTCCATCAATTCTGCCTCTTTAGGATAATAGCCAAAGAAAGGAGCATCAAAACAATCTATCGCATCCAAAGACATTTTTTTTGCGACATAGCTTGATTGATTTAATAGATTTGGGTCTAAGCCCACTTTGATTAAATCAGCTGCTGTAACCGTTTCACTGACATCTGCCCCATTAACTAAATTAGTCCAAAACTCATGTAAAGTATTTGCGCCCGGAAGTCGGCAGGACATACCGATAATTGCGATATCGCTTGTATTTAAAAACGCTTGTTCCGTATCGCTTTTCTTATCGGAAACCAAAGAATTCATTTCATCTTTGTTATCCAAATCTTGCTCTATGAATTTATTAAGTAATTTTTCTTGAGGGAATTCATAACCCAATTTATCTGCCAATTGCCAAGAAGCCGAAGCGAGAAAATCATTTTTTAAGATTGCTTTCCATTCTTCTGCTTTTTCTGTTTGAATAGTGCTAAATTTCAGTAAATTACTATCGCTCATAGAACGAGAATCTTTATGAATTCCATCTATTGCTTTAGTATCTATATTTTGATAAGGCTTTAGCAAATTTGGGTGAAAAGAAAGTCCTAATTGAGTACATAATGCCTGAATCGTTAATTCGGGTTGCGCTACTAAATCTTCATAACTTACTCTGGCTTGTTGTGCTTGTGGAACCTCCTTTAAAAAGTCATAGATATTCTGGTGACTTTCTTGCCAGACTAATTCGCCCAACTCTTTTGAAGTATAAGGATGGTCTTTTAAATATAAAACCTGCTCCATATGGTATTTTTCAAAAGAAGTAACTGTTGACAATGGATGCCGAGTTAAATGGATAAAAAGCGGCTCTTCAAAATCTTGAATTATTTTTTGTAAAGATTGACTATCTAACGCATAAGCAGGCGTTTTGTCCACGATAATTTTGGGGGCTGCCCATTGTTGTAGTTGATAGTAAAAATCTTTGGTAGTCGTTCCTTTCTTTTCGAAATCATCGATAATATCTCGTGCTACTTCAACGGTACAATTCTTTAAAGTCATCACCGCCCGAATCGCTCCTTCTTGCCAAAGACTAAATTTTCCAACATAAGCCGCATTTCGTTCTTCCAAACTATTAAAACCCAATAATTTTAATTCATTAAAAGCAATTAAATCAGGGTGTCCTGCGAGCATTAAACTCAGCAAGCTTGTACCAGAACGGGGTGGCGCTAAAATAAAAATCGCCTTTGGGTTTTTCCTTGAGGTACCATCAAATTTAGAAAGAGTAGGAATATATTTTTTGAAGTTTAAAATCTGCTCTTTTGTTAATGTTCTCCTCTCTTTAATAGAAGATATTTTCGAAGCATCGAATCTTTTAGTTATCTCTAGAGGATAGTCTTTTTCCAACATCTTTGCATAGCTAGCAATTGTTGGATTATCAAAAATAGTCGTGACAAAAATGGATGTATCTAATACGGTTTGTAGTTGTCCAATAAACTGAGCAGCTTGAATAGAACTCCCTCCTAGTTCGAAAAATTTGTCATTTCGACCAATCGGATTTATTTGTAAAATAGACTCCCAATAGTAAGTCAATTTTTCTTCCAATTCACTTTGTGGGGCTTGATAATTTTGCGCAAGCGTTGGTCGGTCATTAGGTGGGTTGGGTAATGCTTTACGGTCAAATTTGCCATTGGGCGTTAAAGGTATTTTATCTAAAACAACAAGTTTGGATGGTAACATATAAGCAGGAAGCTTCTCCGCCAAAAACGTCCTAACCTCCGATATATTTAACCGAGTTCCGTTATGTAAAGTCACATAGGCCACTAACTGTGCTTGTTGCTGCTTTTTTAATAAAACAACAACTTCTTTAATTTTTTCATAGTGACCAATGGCCGCTTCAATTTCTCCTAATTCAATTCGGTAACCATTAAATTTGACTTGAAAATCAGCACGTCCTAAAAACTCAATATGACCATGAGGCATCCATCTAGCTAGATCACCTGTTTTATATAAAATCGCTCCTCCTTTAGTAGCAGCATAAGGATTTTTAATAAATCGTTCTTCGCTTAATTTAGGGCGATTCCAATAGCCTTTTCCAACTACATTCTTAGAGCCACCGATATAAATTTCTCCCACTTCAGCGCCTTCAACTTCTTGTAAGTTTTTATCTAAAATTAGAATATCATAATTATCGATAGGAATACCGATAGGCACTTTGGTTTCGGAGAAACCTTTGGGTATTTTAAAATAAGTACAGTTAACCGTTGCCTCTGTTGGTCCGTAAAGATTATACAATTGACAATTAGGCAAAAGCGCAGCATGTTTTTGGGTCAAAGAAGTCGGACAGACTTCCCCTGAAACATTTATTAGTCTTAAAGATTGTAATTTTTGAGGGGCAGCTTGTTCTAAAATGAGTGTATGAAGAGAAGGTAAAGTTAGAATATGAGAAATATGTTCTTTTTCTATCGTGTCTGCCAATTGTGCAATATCTTTCTCTTCGTCCTGATGAGGAATAACTAAAGTGGCTCCTTGATATAAGGTCCAATAAATAGTTAGCACCGATACATCAAAAGAAATAGAACAGGTTAGCAGCATTTTATGAATGCGTTCTGGAGCTATATTTTGCTGCCCTTCCAACTGATTAAAAACATTCTCATGGCTTATCATAACTCCTTTGGGTTTACCTGTAGACCCCGAAGTATAAATCATGTAAGCAATATCCGAAGGCTCATTCACCGTTTGAAATTGCGCTTCATTATTAGCTAAAATAATAGTTCTTTCTGCATCTAAGCAAATGGTATTTATTGACTCATCAGTAGGAATATTATCTTGATAGTTTTTTTCTGTTAATACAATTTTAACTTGAGCATCCTGAATCATAAATGCCACTCTATCTTTCGGATAGGCAATGTCAATAGGAACATATGCACCTCCAGCTTTTTGAATGGCTAAAATGGAAATAATTAGGTCTAAAGAACGTTTCAAATGAATCGCCACAAAATCACCTCTATAAACACCTTTAGTCTGTAAATAATTCGCTAAAATTGAGGACTGTCGGTCTAATTCTTGGTAAGTTAGTGTTTGCTTATCAAAAATTAATGCAACAGCATGAGGAGATACTCCTGCATAGTGTTCGACTATATTAGGTAAAATGGAGGGTGCGTCAAAAAGTGTTTCGTCTTTTGAAAGCATTGCATCGCTTAATCTAGTAAAAAAATAATTGTATTGTAAGTGGGGGGAAAGTAGGTTCTTTAGAAATTATGCTGATGGAAGCAGTCGTATTTGACAAATTTACAAAAAATTACAATCATCTGCTTTTCAATTTGTAAGAATAGTTCAATTTGTTTTTTATTAAAAAAAGACATATATTTTAATTAAATGATTTTTATTTTTCACAATAAAATTAATGCGCCTTTTCCTGTAAAAAAATGGGGTTTTTATTTTCAGCAAATGCCTGAAGATATAAAAGAACGAATTCGTCGATATCGAAAAGAAGAAAATAAATATCAACTATTAACAGGTCGATTATTGTTAAAAGAAGGAATGAACCAATTAGGTTTCAAAGATTTTGATTTAGAAGACCTCCATTATAATGAAAATAATTGTCCTTTATGGAAGTCCACCGTCAATTTTAATATAGCTCATTCTGGAAATATCGTGGGCTGTGCTTTTTCAAAAACAGTAGCCATTGGATTGGATATAGAAAAGGTTAGGAAAATTAATTTAAGTGACTTTGAATATATTCTAAATGACTTAGACCAGCAAAATATTAAAAAAGCCCAAAATACTTATCAGGCATTTTTTAAAATTTGGACCATTAAAGAAGCGGTGACCAAAGCGATAGGAAAAGGATTAGCTCTTGATGTACAGCAAATTTATATTTATGAAAATTTTGCAGAACTGGGAGG
This sequence comes from uncultured Saprospiraceae bacterium, assembly GCA_938010785.1. Classification (GTDB taxonomy): domain Bacteria; phylum Bacteroidota; class Bacteroidia; order Chitinophagales; family Saprospiraceae; genus JAFMDF01. The sequence continues at coordinate 14,662 of CALLVC010000156.1, read as the reverse complement.
GCAAAAATGGTATTATCATTCTTTAAATTTAGCAGAGGACTTTGCTGCGCATATTGTCAGTAATGAAATATCGCAATTGTTAGAACTGCAAGAAATATATTTTTAAAAGGATTTGATTAAAGTCCAGGAAAAAAAGCATCTTCAAAGTGATTAATTTCCACCTTTTTAGTTTTTGGCATTAGAATACCAATAATATCAAAACGAATTTCCCAAGTATGATTTATCTCGCGCATATAAGCCGTCGCAGCATCTTGTAATAGCACTTTTTTACGAGCAGAAACAAAAGAAGCTGGTTCTCCAAAATAATCAGTGCTTCGAGTTTTTACTTCTACAAAAACTAAAATTTTTCCATCTTTAGCAATAATATCTACTTCCGCTCTTCGAAAGCGCCAATTCGTTTCTAAAATATTATATCCCTTCTCTTTCAAAAATTTAATTGCTAAATCTTCTCCTTTTTTACCTGTTTCCAAATGTTTAGCCATGTTTAGTAATTTATATGATTTCTATAACTCTTTCTTGCATAGTTTTTGTGCTAATATGTAAATGGATAATTGATATTTATTCCATTACTATTCACCATTGAGTACTTTTACCATAAAGAAAATAAAGTACATAGAGTTCCTAAAGTAATTTTAGAGCTGTATTTGCTTTCTTTTCTAAGAACTTTATGTGCTATATGCGCTTTATGGTTAAAAAAGTAAGTGCTGAACAGTTACCTTATTCCATTTAATTAATTCAAGATTCGGACAACTGGTAGTACAGATCTTTAGTCTGTCCTGTTCAGCGACCTTTAGGTCGGTCACTTCTAATTTTGTGCTTTTTTGAGTAAAATCAAGGTCTAAAGACCTTTTAACGGGACAGGATAAACCTGCCCGCTGCGCAGTCAGTCGGGTCCTGTACTACCAGTTTTAATCTTGTCCGTAACTTGGGTTAATTGTCTATTATTTGAATTGCAAGATAAACAATTCTGTTTTATTAAAAGACGTATAATCATCGTCACTAGTAGTACCAAACCGTTGCCTATGCGCTTAATCACATTGCTTAGTCTTTTTTTCATATTCAATACGAATATTTGGGGGCAAAATAAGGACTTAAAAAAAGCCAACCAGCTTTTTAAAGAGGATAAGTATGCTTTGGCTATTCCTCATTATAAAAAAGCTTTAACGACAAAAAAGAATTTAAGCATAAAAAGCAAACTTGCTTTTTGTTATAAAATAACGAATCAAATTGAAGAAGCCGTAAAATTATACGAGGATATAGTTACTAATGAAAGAGCTAAAACAAAATCTTATTATTACTACGCAGAAACCTTAATGAGTAGTGGTCGATATGACGAAGCTAAAAAATGGTTTTCGAAATACGCTATTATTGAACCCGACGACGAGACAATTGACAGAATGATAGCATCCTGCGATTTTGCGAAAACCGTACCTGCCTATTTTGGTCATGCAACAATTTCTTCCTTCAGTCAAAACTCAGAAGTGGATGATAATGCACCTGTATTCTGGGACAATGGCATCGTTTTTACCTCTGATAGAAAAGGAAAAATAAAGTTTCTTGATACCAAATCTGGAGCTACTGACAGAAATTACTTACGGCTTTATCATAGCGAACAACAACCCGATGGTACTTACAATGAACCGAAAGAATATATTTCAAAAATAAATGATGCGAGAAAGAATACAGGCATGGCTACTTTTCAGCCGACAGGTGCTTCTATGTTTTTCACTAGAAATGGAAACCATTTAAACAAACAAAATGCCTATTGCCTACAACTTTATGAAGCCAAATCTTCCGATGGTAAAACTTGGGAAAAAGCGGAGCAATTAAACTTTTGTAGAACAGCCTCTAATTATATGCATCCTACTATTTCGGCAGATGGGAAGACTTTATTTTTTGTTTCGGACAAAGCAGGAGGATTAGGCGGCACAGATATTTATGTTTCTAAGAAAGAAAAAAATAGATGGAGTAAACCCCAAAATTTAGGGCCTAAAATCAATACCAATGGGCATGAAGGTTTTCCATTTATGCATCAAAATGGAAAATTCTATTTTTGTTCAAAAGGTCATCTAGGGCTAGGCGGATTTGATATTTTTGTTACTCAATTAGACAAAAATGGAGAGTGGGAAACACCGATTAATTTGGGTGCACCGATTAATAGTCCAACAGACGATATTTCTATTTTTATCAGCGAAAATGAGGAAAAAGGTTTATTTACTTCTTCAAGAGAGGGAGGAGATGATGATATATTTTTAGTGTCTTTTATGCCACAAGTTGTAGCAATTAATCCAACAATTAAGGAAGAAACCAAATCAACACCACCCATTTCGGTATCAGCAACTCGACCTTTTAATCAACCCATAAAAGAGGAAAAAATTCCTGAGTTCGAGGAAAACAAAGTTGAATTTGCTAAAGAAGAGAAAGTAGCTGAAAGAAAAGTTTTCTTAGAACAATTTAGCACACCGACCATCAATATTAAACAAGGTGAAATCTATACCATACCTAGCATTCAATTCTTCGAAGGGGAGTATTTTGTAACTTATAAAATTGCTAAAGAATTAGACAAAATTGCTGTTCTTTTGAAAGAACGCCCTACACTTAAAATAGAAATCGCAACTCATACGGCCAACTTAAGTAGCTTTGAAGAAAAAATGGCGCTCACCCAAAAACGAGCTGAGGCTATTTTAGATTATTTGGCAAGAAAAAATATTGATGAAAATAACGTACAGACAAAGGGTTATGGAGGACAACAACCGCTCAATAATTGCTTAATGGACATTGACTGTTCTGTGGAAGAACATGCCATTAATGATAGAGTGGAGATTAGAATAATAAAAAAATAGCTTTTCGTTACAAGCCATCGAAGTTGATATTTTGTAACGAAAAGATTATTGTATTAAGCCCCTAGTGAATCAAATATTTGTTCCGCGTGGGTTTTCGTTTTTACTTTTTTAAATATTTCAGAAATTTTTCCTGATTCATCTATTAGAAAAGTAGTTCGGTGTACGCCTTCGTATTCTTTGCCCATAAATTTCTTTAATCCCCAAAGTCCAAAAGCTTTGATTGTTTCCTTTTCAGTATCTGCTAATAAACTGAAAGGGAAATCAAATTTTTTGATAAAATTTTCATGCTTTTTCGCACTGTCTGGACTAACCCCTAATAGTTCAAATCCTTTCGCCTTCAACTCACTATAATTATCTCTTAAATTACAAGCTGCAGCAGTACAACCTGGCGTATTATCTTTTGGGTAGAAAAATAAAATCAATTTTTTACCAGCAAAATCAGGCAAAGAAATAGTTTCTCCTTTTTCTGTTACGCCGCTAAAATTAGGTGCTTGGTCGCCAACATTTAAATGTGTCATAGTCGTTTAGCTTTTTTTATTTAAAAAATTTCAAATTAAAACAGCCTAACAAGAGTTGACTTCTTTTGTTTAAGAATAGGAAGTTATTTCTTAAATTCCTTAAAAGTAAAAGAGGGCTAAAAATTTTGGCAAAAAAATAATTAAGCCAACAAACGCCGCACCAATGGCAATGAATAGAACGCCACCAGCTGCTGCATCTTTAGTTTTTTTGGCTAAAATATGATAATCGGGAGATACTAAATTAGTCAAATGTTCTATAGCGGTATTAAAAGTTTCTGCCCCTAAAACCATTGCTATACTTCCTATGACAAAACACCATTCTGTGGCAGAAATATCAAAATAAAAGCCTGCTATAATAGCCAAGAAAGCAGCCAGAAAATGAATGATGAAATTAGGTTGTGATTGAATGACTTCAAAAATACCCTCAAAGGCATAACCAAAACTAGCTATTCTTTTTTTGATAAAACTCATTTTACTCGATGCCAAGTCTGCGTTCTATAAAAACCAGTCCAGTGCTTTCCACGAACTTTTAATTCATCTGGCTTTCCATCTTCAAACCAAATACTACAACCATAAATATTACCACTTTCAGGGTCTAAAATTTTTCCTTTTTTCCAATATCCGTCAGCCTCTTTCAAATCTTCAATAATAACCAAGCCCATCACAGGTTGATTCTTTTTGTCTCCTGGGCACTGGTCGCATAATACATCTGGAGCGGCAGATAAAATCTTCGTAATTTTTCCGTAAACCTTCCCACCTTTTTCATAAATCGTCACGTTAGATTTTTCTTCTCCTGTCTCGTCATCAACAGACTTCCAAATACCGATAGGCGATTGACTAAAAGCAAAAAAGGTACAAAAAGTAAAAGCAATCGAAAATAAAAATTTCATAAGAAAGATATTTTGTGATTTGTAAAATTCAAAAATATAAGAATTTGTTGAGCCTTTTTTGAAGATAAAAAGACGCTTTCTAATCTGAATAATAAGTTCAAAACTCAAAGATGCTGAAAAAATTGCTGAGTTATTTGTGAAAATTCAATATTTCTAGCTGAATCGTTATAAAATAGCAATCAGTCGCTGGACTTCATTTACATCAGTTTCAAAGTAAGGAGCAGAAAAAAGAGACTCCGTTACAGGTAGAATCGTTTTTTTAGCAGAAGCGTGGATTTCTTTCGCTTCAGTAAAAGCTAAAAAGTCAGAAATATTTTGGCTATTCAATCCACTACCCGGTAAAATCATGATTCTATTTTGAGCTTGTGCAATTAATTCTTTTAATAAAAATTGTCCTTCGACAGCAGTTGGTGCTAACCCAGAGGTAAGGATTCTATCATACCCTAAACCAATTACTTGTTCCAAACCTTGCAATGGTTTTTTTAGGCAATCAAAGGCACGATGAAAGGTCGTTTGCATTGGTTTTGCGACTTCAATTAATTGCTTATTTCGTTCTATATCAATTTCATTTTGCGCATCCAACACACCAAAAACAACACCATCGATGCCGATAGATTTACAAAACAAAATGTCTGTTTGCATTTGGCTCAATTCTATTTCAGTATAAGTAAAATCTCCAGCTCTTGGTCGAATTAACACAAAAATTTCGATAGATAATGCTTGCCGAGCTAATTTAATAGTTCCATGGCTTGGAGTTAATCCACCCTGTTCTAAATTACAACATAATTCAATTCGTTGTGCTCCACCAGTCTGAGCATTAATAGCTGATTGGAGGGAACTAGCACAGATTTCTAAAAGCATAAAATTAGTGGTTAACAGGTTTTATAATGATAATAAAATCGCTGGTTACAAGATTGTTAGCCAGAAAAACAGTCTAAATCATTACAAATTTGTTAAGTTTATAATAAAAAAATACACTATTCGAATTTATTCCCTTAAAGAAATGTTAGAAAAGCAGCATTATCAGAATAGCTAACGAGAATAGTTTTGTAAGGTCTTGATAAAAAGCTAATTTTGTCATTCTATAGGTTTTCAAAGAACCTTACTATTTAATCAGAACACAACTTGCTTTCAATAATATGAAGATTCACTATTTGCTTTTAGCTGTACTTTTTACAGGATTATTCGCTTGCCAAAACACTTCTACTGCCAAACTCAAGTCACTAGATTTATTGCAATATGGTATACCAATTACTATTATGGCACCCGATAGTGCAAAGGTAGTAGCAGGGAGCCTAAGTTTCTCTCAAGATATTACCATCAAAAGCCCTGATGATAATTATGATGTACAAATCTTTGCATATGACGCGACAACAACAGATATATCCGCAGTAAAAGCTAGTCATATAGCTGAAGCCAAAAGTAACGCCTATTTTTCAGAAATCATTGAAGAAGAAGAAGCAGGCTTTATCTACTCTACGGTTTTTGATTCTACTGCTACCAATTATGGATTTAAGTATTTAAAAATTCAAGGAGACAAAGAATATATTTTCCAAACAGGATTAGTCGGCACATTTGGTCTAGAGGACGTAAAAATGATGTACGATGCAGTTAAAAACGAGAAGAAGTAAGTGTTTGGACATAAATAAATTAGGGTTTTGACCGAGGCTATTTTTTTGTTCAACTAGGCGAAAAACGCAGACATAGCTCGCTATGGCGAGTATTTTCAACGACGTGGAACAGAAAAAGAAACCGTCATAAATACTTAAGTTATTTATGTCCAAGCACTTAAATTATCGATTTAGAAAGTTGGAAAATAGAATCTACCCCAATCACTTTTACAATAATCCTTATTTTTGTAAAAGTGATTGGATTAAAGGTAAACACATAGACCAATCTTTACAGTCAAATTTTCCACTTTAAATATCGCAATTAAGCACTTTATCAAGTCTGATTTTGACAGTCCACTCGGGCAGTTTCAAATTTGGCTTAACATCTAATAGTAAAATGGCAGGACAGAATTTTGTAGATTATGTGAAGATATTTTGCCGTTCGGGCAAAGGAGGGGCGGGTTCTGCTCACTTTTTTAGAGATAAAATGACCGCCAAAGGAGGGCCTGATGGTGGCGATGGAGGTAGAGGAGGTCACATCATTATAAAGGGAAACCAAAACAGATGGACTTTACTTCACTTAAAATATAGAAAACATATTCATGCTACAGACGGCGGTGTTGGAGGTGGCAGTCATAGTTCAGGTACCACAGGAGAAGACATCATTTTAGATGTTCCTTTAGGTACCGTTGCTAAGGACGTCGAAACGGGAGAAATTTTATTTGAAATCAATAATCATGATGAAGAAAAAATTCTTGTCCCTGGAGGAATAGGGGGATGGGGAAATGCCCATTTTAAATCACCGACCAACCAAGCCCCACGTTATGCCCAACCAGGTAGAGATGGTGATGAAGGATGGAAGATACTTGAGTTAAAATTATTAGCTGATGTCGGTTTAGTTGGTTTTCCAAATGCAGGTAAATCTACATTATTATCCGTAGTATCTGCTGCCAAACCTAAAATTGCCGCTTACGCCTTTACCACCTTAGTTCCCAACTTAGGTATCGTTAAATATAGAGATGCGCAATCTTTTGTAATGGCAGACATTCCGGGTATTATTGAAAAGGCTCACGAAGGAAAAGGAATTGGTCATCGTTTTTTACGGCATATTGAGCGAAATGCGACGCTTTTATTTATGGTTCCTTGTGATTCAGACAACATAAAAAAAGAATATGATATTCTTTTAAATGAGTTAAAAATGTATAATCCAGAACTCTTGGATAAACCACGAGTTTTAGCCATTTCCAAATGTGATTTAGCAGACGAAGAATTATTAGAATTGCTCGCGCCAGAAATTCCAGACGACCTTCCACACGTTTTTATTTCTTCTGCTACACAGCAAGGAATTTTAGAGCTAAAAGATTTGCTTTGGAAAGTAATGAATGAAGAAGCTTAAGGAATTAAAAATGTAAAATTACAAATGTAAAATTCAAAAGTACCAACGATTAATTGCAATTTATTTTCAGTTACTACAGTCTCGACTCTAAACGGTAGCTCCATTTTTAATTTCTATCCCTATTCTCACCTATTTTGAGTACCCCTAACAGGGTAATTTTCAATCTGATATGATAATTATTGTCAAAATAGAACTTTGCGCAAACATAATAAAATGTTTATCGTATATGCTAAAGTTCTAATTTGAGTTTGAATTGTATGAAATAAAGACTATCACCTACATTTTACTGAAAATCAAAAGATTCTGTACAAAATTTCAGGGTCTTTGATAAATTCAGTGAATTTATCAAAGAACATAATTTCTAAAAACCGATTACCGAGATGAATAAGATACTGACAACTTCAACGATAGTTATCTTTTTGTTATTAATGAGCGTTACCTTAAATGCTCAAACTAAAGATATGCCTAATGCTTTAGGCTTTAAAGTATTATTTCTAGACTATTTCACGCCTAATTCAGGTCCCTCTGCTACACTAGATGATATTTCCAATGGTTTTGAATTTAGCTATAATCGCTACCTCAATAATTATCTAGACTTTTCCGTTCCACTAAGATTAGGGGTCATCGATTTACCTAATGAACTAGATAATAGGTCTTTGATTGGATTAGATGCTATACTTAGAGCAAAATACTATAAAGAAGGAAACATCGTAACACCTTATCTCTACGCAGGAGGTGGCTTTGCTTCAGAAGATACAAATTCTGGTTACGTTCAAGTCCCAGTTGGTATTGGATTTAACTTTCACACATGGAATAGAGCAGTCATCAATACTCAGTTCGGTTATCGTTATTCTCCTACCGAAGAGAAAAACACTTTGGAAGCAGGATTGGGCTTTATCGTTAATTTAGGACCTCTTGACCCAGATGATAGAGATAAAGACAGAGATGGCATTCCAGATGCACAAGATAGTTGTCCAAATGAAAAAGGGTCAAAGTTAGCAGGAGGTTGTCCTGATAGAGATGGAGACGGTGCTCCAGATATGACAGATAAGTGTCCAGATGTACCGGGTCCAGATAATGGTTGTCCGGAGTCAGAGGAAGTGAAAATGGATAGAGATGGAGATGGTGTGCCTGATGATGAGGATGACTGCCCAACTGAAGCAGGAGAAGCATCATTGAACGGCTGTCCTGAAATGGAGGAAAATGTAGATGCCGACGGAGATGGTGTGCCTGATATTTCTGATGATTGCCCAACCGAAGCTGGTACATTAGCTACGAGAGGTTGTCCTGACGGCGATGGCGACGGTGTCGCGAACAAAGATGATTTGTGTCCAACTGAAGCAGGTTTAGCAGCATTAAATGGTTGTCCTGATTCAGATAACGATGGTGTCGCAAATAGAAATGATAATTGTCCATCTACACCTGGTTTAGCGCAATTTAACGGTTGTCCTGATTCAGATAATGACGGGGTTGCAGACCCTAACGATAAATGTCCCACTACTGCTGGCTCAGCAGAAAATTTTGGTTGTCCACAAATAAGACAAGAAGAAAGAGATGCTTTAGCCTTAGCAACAAGAGCAATCCGTTTCGAAACAGGAAGAGCTACCTTAAAAACTTCTTCTTATACGGTATTAGATAAAGTTGCTTCCATTCTACAACGATATCCTAATTACCGCGTAAGTATAGCAGGACATACTGATTCTGTAGGTGATTCTGGTAGGAATTTAACGCTATCAGAAGATAGAGCTAAATCTTGTTTCAACTACTTATTATCCAAAGGGTTCGATGCGAGTAGAATGAGCTTTATTGGATACGGAGAGACGCAGCCTATTTCAAGTAATAGTACTAAAGAAGGTAGAAGATTAAATCGACGAGTAGAATTTAATCTATACCTTGAGTAAAGTTTAAAAAATAATTATAAATCTAAAAAGAGGGTTTACTTTAAAAAGTAAACCCTCTTTTTTTATGCCGTTTTCTAAGCTATCATCCAAAACCATTCTCTATTATTGTCGTAATAATAAGTATTATGGCGAGAAAAAAATCCACAAAAAATAGTAATACTCAAAAAGAAAAAACGACGACGGTTCTTTTTAATAAGGGCTTTTGGAAAAGAAATTTATTACCCGCAAGTATCCTCTTTTTTTTAGCTATAGGTTTATATGCCTACTCCACCACTTTCGATTATGTATTAGATGACCAAATTGTCTTAACCAATAATAATTTCACAAAAAAAGGGTTTGATGGCATCCATGATATCATGACAAAAGAAAGCTTTATCGGAAGATTTGGGGAGCAAAAGAATTTAGTCATTGGTGCTAGGTATAGACCGCTTTCCATTGTCACCTTTGCCATAGAATATGAATTTTTCGGATTAAACACCGTCGTATCACACGCCATTAATGTATTGCTTTATGCTTTATTGGGCCTATTATTATTTCGAATATTTAGTTTGTTTTTTCCTAATCAAGAAAATAAATCTTGGTTCCTTTCTCTTCCATTTTTAGCAGCCTTACTTTTTGTCGTTCATCCTGTGCATACGGAAGTCGTTGCGAATGTAAAAGGACGAGATGAAATAATGACTTTATTGGGTGCTTTAGGAACTCTCTATTGTACCTTCAAATTTGTAGCTACTAAAAATTATATCTTTTATTTTCTCTCTGCCTGTACTTTTTTTCTGGCTTTATTATCTAAAGAAAACGCATTAACTTTTTTGGCGGTCATTCCTTTATCGCTTTATTTTTTTACAAAAACTTCGATAAAAAATATAGTCAGCTCCTTAGTTCCATTAATTATTGCAGCAGTAGCTTATTTATGGATAAGGTATTTGGTCATCGGTTATTTTTTAAGCAGCGATGGTGCACCAATAACGGACATCATGAACAATCCCTTTTATGGTTTAAGTAGCAGCGAAAAATTTGCTACTATTTTTTATACGCTGGGATTATACATTAAACTACTTTTCTTTCCGCATCCATTGACACATGATTATTATCCATTCCAAATTCCAGTCATTGGGTGGAATGATATAAGAGCCATTGTCCCTTTAATTTTCCATATTGGCTTAGGCATTATTGCCTTAATCGGGCTAAAGAAAAAAACAATTTTATCCTATGGCATTATCGTTTATTTAGCTACGCTTTCGATTGTTTCTAATGTTCCTTTTACGGTCGGTACATTTATGAATGAGCGATTTCTATTTATGCCAACTATTGGTTCTTGTTTAATACTCGCTTGGTTATTAGTAGAAAAACTGCCCAATTTTCTCAAAAAAAATTATAGTAAAAACCAAGAAGTTACAAGTTGGATTGGATTAGGCGTATTAGGAATATTTGCAGTCGGATTTATTTTTAAGACAATAGAAAGAGTACCTGATTGGAAAAATAGAATGACGCTAAATTTATCGGGTGCTTCTGCTTCTCCTAATAGTGCTAGAGCCAATTGTTTTTTAGGTACTGCCATTTTTGAAGAAGAATATAAGCCGTCCAATGATAATGCTCAGAAAAAAGTATTGATAAAAGAAGTCGCCTACTTCATTGACCGAGCTTTGGAAATTCATCCAAATTATGGTTCAGCTTTAATTATGCATAGTGGAGTGGTTGTAGAAGAATATAAATATGATAATAATTTGCAAAAGCTGTTAGATGAGTTTTATAGTATTCTAATTAGAAAATCGAATGTTCCATTCATTGGAGAATATCTCGCCTACCTCAGTAATCGAGCAGACCAACAGCAGCTCGCCAACTTTGCTTATAAGACAGGGTATCAATTTTTTGGGGAAACCAAAAAAGATTACAATAATGCTATTAAGTATTTGAACTATGGGCTACAAGCAGCTCCAAACAATAGGACGTTATTGCAATCAATGGGAAATATATATCAATTGATGGGCGACCAACAAAAGGCTAATACGTATTTTTCTAGGATACGATAATACTTTCCTTCTTTAAATGATAGCGGCTTTGTTAATTGAAAAAGTTTTGCAAGTCTCTACTCTCTCAATTCCGCTTGCGGAATGGTCTCTACGCTCTATTCTAAAAAAATAAAAATATTTTTTTCTCATTCGCATAGGGGGGGATGGAAAAAGTTGTGTCTATACCTACACAACAGCCAATGAAAGACGCTTTTTAATCCAGGAAACTTTATCCAAAAACCGGATTATTCCCAACAATTATCCGATTAAAAAATTAAGTATGAAAGTTAAAAACAACACATTTATTCTTGAGCATTTTCCAATTTTTAGTACGCTTACGGAAACAGAATTGGATTTATTACAGGAAATGGCTGAAAAGCAAGTCGTTCCAAAGTATAGCTTTATTTATTTGCCAGATGAACCATCCAAACATATTTACTTTTTATCAAAAGGAAGTATTAAAATTGGAACGCATTCTAATGATGGCAAAGAAGTTATCAAAGCAGTCTTGCATCCTTTAGCTATGTTTGGAGAATTAGCGGTCATAGGAGAAACACATCGACAAGATTTTGCGCAAGCAATGAATAATGAAGTGCATTTCTTGTCTTTAAAAGTAGAAGATTTTAAACGTTTGATGCAAACAAACTTTGACTTGTGTAGTCACGTATTATCTATGATGGGTAATCGGTTGATGAAAGCAGAGAACAGATTAGAAGGCTTAATCTTCAAAGATGCAAGAACAAGAATCGTTGATTTCATCAAAGAATACGCAGAAGCAAGAGGACGACAAGTAGGATATGAAAGATTGTTTAAGCACTCTTTAACACAGCAAGATATTGCGAATTTAACAGGTACTTCTCGTCAGACCGTAACATCTGTTTTAAACGAATTAAGAAAATCGAATTTAATCTATTTCAATCGAAATAGTATATTAATAAGAGACATGGCTAAACTAGCCTAAAGAATTTTTTACAATTTAGTTGTTAAATGCAGTTTCCAAATGGTGATTGACTTTATTGTCAATTACCATTTTTTTATGCCTGTATGTGAGGGTGTTATTTTATTTTGAATTTTCGTTGGGCTGTTTTTTATATTTCTACATGTTGAAAACATAAACGATATTTGGATTAAGAAAAATTCTTAATCCATCGACTCCGATGTTCTAAGTTTGCACACAACCGATAGTCGAAGATTGTATCTTCGACTCTATATCTCTAACGACTTTGTCGTTTCTTGCTCTTATTATAATTAAAAATTACGCTGACTTACACATCAGTAACCACAAAGGATTATCCTACATAATAACAGTTCCAGCCAATTGCCTTTATATCACCTCTTTCAACACCGCCCAGATATTTTCAGTAACTATTTGATGTCCTTTAGCAGTAGGGTGAATACCATCCGCTTGATTCAATTCAGGAATTCCTCCAACATTACTTAAGAAAAAAGGAATGAGGGTCGCATTATTTTCTTTAGCCAAATTGGCAAAAATTGCTCGAAATTCAAGGGTGAATTTTTCTCCCATATTCGGTAAAGCTTCCATCGCACAAATAACTATTTTAGCCTCGGGGTATTTAGCTTTCACTTTTCCGATAATGGCGTTCAAGTTTTTATAAGTTTCTTCCGTAGAAGTTCCACGAAGACCATCGTTTGCTCCTAGTTCTAATACAAAGACATCTATTTTCTGTTTTAGAATCCAATCAATTCGGCTATTTCCACCTGCAGATGTTTCGCCACTCAATCCTGCATTGACTACGTTATAATCTAAGCCTAAAGAATCAATCCGTTGCTCAATTAAACCGACAAATCCTTGAGCAGGGTCTAGGCCATAAGCAGCAGTTAAACTATTTCCAAAAAAGACAATTGTCTTTTCTTTTTTGTCGGTAGTAGTTGGCGTTGGATTTTCAGTTACTACTTTTGGAGCAGTTGGCGTAGATTTTTTTTCAGTAGCAGTAGTCGTATCTCCACAACTAAACAATGCTAAAAACAGAAAAAAGGAAAAATACTTTTTCATTATGAATGGTTATTATTGTCAAAAATTATCAAGAATAGATACAAAGATATTAGTTAGAAATAAAAATAGGGGTTGAATCGTTTTTTAGTTTAGTTAAAATAAAAGGAAGACCTATTTTTGTTTTTATTTAATAGAATTATAAGGCTTAACTATCCAAGGGTTTGAAATCTATTGATTCCTACCCCACAGAACAATAAGATGGTGACGAAGCTACGCTCCTTAGAGCATTTTATGAAAATTATCGAATCTACAGACAGTGTCGGGGCGATGCCCCTAAAGATAAACTGAATTACTAGTAAAATTACCCCAAAAGAGCATCGCTCTGGTCCCGTCTGTAGACATAAAGTGCCCAAATTAGTTCAAAGGAGCGTAGCCTCCGACCCGATTATCTAATATTTTATTCTGTAAGTTATCAAATATAAAATTTGAAATCTTTGGTACATTCCTAAGTAAGCAATTAAAACACTCTTCATGCGACTATTTTTTAGTGTAACAATAATTTCGATTGGCCTATTTTTTACGACTTGTCAAAATTCAACAGATACAACTGCCCAAAAAACAAATAACCTCAATGTACCAACAACAGGAAATCCAGCCATAGACGGATTATCAGTCGCTATTTCACAAACACCAAATGATTCAGAATTATATGCTAAGCGAGGAGATATGTATTATCAAAACGAAGGGTATGATGAAGCTATTGCTGATTTAAGAAAGGCCCTAAGTATAGATTCTACCAATGTTGATTATTTGCACCTTTTAGCCGATATCCATTTAGATTATTATCAATCTTACGAAGCAATGAGCACGATGGTAAAAGCTGCAACGCTGTATCCTAAAAGAATTCCAACTTTATTAAAATTATCAGAATTTCAATTAATCTTAAAGCAATACGATAATTCCATTAATACCATAAATGAAATTTTAAAACTAGAGCAATTAAATGCGGAAGCCTATTTTATGTTAGGGTTAAATTTTAAAGAACAAGGCAATATTGACCGAGCAATGGGTAGCTTCCAAACAGCCGTAGAGAATAATCCTGATTTAGTAGATGCTTGGATAAATTTAGGGCAGTTACATGCAGAAAAAGGCAGCAATCTAGCGAAATACTATTTTGACAATGCAGTAAACGTAGCACCAGAAAACATTACCGCCTTACACGCCAAAGCAGAATTTTTACATTTCACCAATCAACGGGAAGAAGCGATAGAAACTTACAGAAAAATAAATGGCATTGACCCTGATTATTCAGAATCGCTTTTCAATACAGGAATTATTTATTTAGAAATGGATTCTTTAGCAGCAGCTAAAACACATTTCAATATGGCGCTCAAAACATCTCCAACTTATATCATAGCCTATTATTATCGAGGGCTAATCGAAGAAATGCAAGGCAATACAGAAGCGGCAAAAAAAGATTATCAAAACGCACTTAACTTTAATCCAGAATTTACCAGAGCACAAGAAGCGTTGGATAGACT
>CALLVC010000155.1 GCA_938010785.1 uncultured Saprospiraceae bacterium | reverse complement strand
AAATCCCGTTCCACAGGAATCTTTTTCCATACTTGGAACATACAATCCTTTGTTCTGCTGCTGCTTCATAAAATATATTTATTCGTTAGTTGCCACTTTATAAAAGAATGGTGGCGTTGAAATTTATTGAAAGTTTTGACCGATGGTTTTCTATTCACTAAGAGTAGAACTCCTAGGTTACTAACTATACGTATAATTTGGTCAAAAGGTATTCTATAATATTGGAATAGTTGACAATAAGAGTGTTCATAAATATAGGTAAAATCTCTTTCAGTCTATTTATTCTATCTTTTAAAAAAGGTTTTATATTGGTAAGGTGTTTTAAAATAAGCCCTAAAAATCGCAAATTTTTAAGAATTTTACAAAGAATAAGTCCCCTAATTTAAGTTTTTATAAATTCAATTTTTCCTAAAATAGGAGACATCTATCTTCTGGTTTAAAACAATTTAAAAGCATGAACATTTTTTTCAATATTAAATTTGGAATTATCTATTTTTATTCTTGGATTACCTTGTATTTGAGAATAGATTCTTGTAAAAAATAATTTTAAAGAATTTTCATTTCCTTAAAAAAATGACTTTATTTTGAAGAATTTGTAACCAAGTCTGTGGTTTAGGGAATGAAGATTTGATGTCTCTATTATTTTTTACCTAATTTTGTAGAAATTTTCAACCAACAATTTTTCTATTGACATAATGATAAAGCATTCAAACCGATTCAAAGAAGCGATAACGGCATTTGATAACTTAAATGAGCAAGACCCAAACAAGGAAGATGTTGACGGTCAATTAATTGCAAAAGAGGTATTATATGCCCAAAGAATGAGCAGTAGTTTATTTGCTTTTTTGCCAGATGCTTCAGAAACATTACAATTAGCGGCGCGGTGTCAGCATTTATGCCGATGGGAAATTCCAAGAAGCGATTATCCAACTGGAAGAAAGGGCTATCATTTGTGGCGAACTAAACTAAAGGAGTTACATGCAGAAAAAGCAGCAGATGTCTTAGCGAAAGTGGGATATGAGCAAGAGTTAATTGACCGAGTCCAGTTTTTAGTATTGAAAAAACAATTAAAAAAGGATGTAGAAACTCAAGCTTTAGAAGATGTCATCTGTTTGGTGTTTTTAGAATTTTATTTTGAGCCTTTTGCAGCTAAACACACAGAAGAAAAAGTAATTGATATTTTAAGGAAGACTTGGCGCAAAATGTCAGAGAAGGGACAAGCTGCGGCTTTGAAATTACCTTTGTCCGAAGATGCCTTGGCATTGGTAAGCAAAGCACTAAATTAAATGGATGTCAGATTTTAATCAATTATTTGAAGCCACGGCATTAAACCTATTCGAGCAATACCAAAGTGCTAAGGATGTCTCCGAATTTTTACAACAAAATTTGCCGCTAAAATTTGCTATTTCTAAAGGGGTTTTAGTGAATCGGAAAAAAGCAGTTTCAAGCCCACAGTACTTATTTTATAATCCACTAGATTGTCCTAATTTACCAATATCTCCACCATCCAATGCTAAAATTATTCCTGCCAATTATGCCTATGGCAGTTTATCCTTTTTTAAAGAATTGAATCAAGCAAGTCTCCATCAAGCACTAGAAAAAAAAGAGGAAATTGCTACTATTTTCGATGACCAAGTTGCTGACAATCAAGTAGATTTTAATTTATTAAATATTTGGATAGTAGATGATTTAGCAAATTTTCTTTCTATAAATGATTTAGAAGATAGGCTGTTGGCAGAAACGCATCCTCCGGATTTAGTCGCCATTATAAATAAGGGACTTTTAATTACCCTTAATGACCATACCATTCAAAAAATATTTGCCCTATCTGAAAAAGAAAATAGCCAATCTTTTGACAAAAAAATAGCCGAAGATTTAATCGGCATTGCCCAAAAAACGATGCAGCGAAAATATTTCAAAATGGCTGCCTCAGCCCCTTATAAGAATTTTTTTTACACCTACATTTTATTATTGGAATTATTAAAAGCACAACCCTTACCTAATGATGATTTGTCTGCTGAAATGGTAGCCATTTGGTCTTAATTTCTTACTTTTTAAGGTTTTAACTATATTGTGGAATTAATGAAATTTAATCGCCTATTGCTGAATTAGCTAGAAAGTAGCTTAGACCTCTGGTCTGAGCAAGATTGCTACTAAATAACATGGAATAAGCGAACTTAATTCTTATCAAAATGAGGTCATTTATAACTACTCTTCTAGTGCTTTCTACTTGTTTATTTATATTTGAAAGCTGCCAATCCGTTCAAGCTACTTCGGAACAAAAAACTTACAGTACTTATGCTGATTTAGTTGACTTATTTAAGGAATGGCGAACTTTTGAAACCCCTCCACTACGAGATGGCGCCCCTGATTACACCGCAGAAACATTTGAAAAAAGATGGCCAACCTTTAAAGCTTTACAAGCTAAAGTGAACGCAATGGACGTTTCCGAATGGCCCATCAATCAGCAAGTAGATTGGCGAATTGTAAAGGCAGAAATGAATGGTTATGATTTTAATCATCGAATCCTAAAACCTTGGCAAAGAGACCCTGCATTTTACAAATCCCTCTGGATGTCTCGTAGTGATGTACCAGCCCACGAAGGACCAACTCATCATGGAACGACCGAAATCTGGACCTATGACTTTCCATTAAATAAAGAAAGTGCTGCCAAATTATTGAAAGATTTAGCCGTGATTCCAGCTTTAAACGAACAAGCTAAATTAAATCTAACAGGAAATGCGAGAGACCTTTGGGTGACAGGTATTAGAGATATTCGAAGGCAAAGTAAAAACCTTGCCTCTATTTTGGATAGGGCTGGAATGAAAGATAATCCTGCCATAGTTAAGGCCATTGATAAAGCGATTGCTTCTACCGATGACCTTGTAAAATGGTTAGAAGGAGAAGCAAGTTCTAAAACAGGACCTTCTGGAATCGGTAAAGAAAATTACACTTGGTATTTACAAAATGTACACTTAGTGCCTTTGACTTGGGAAGATGAAGTGATGATTTTAAAAAGAGAATTAGCACGAGCTTGGTCGGCACTTAAATTAGAAGAACATCGAAATCGGAAAATACCTCAATTAATAGCAGCCGATTCACCAGAAGCCTATGATAAATTAGCCGAATTGTCAGCCCAAAGTTTAATGAAATTTTTAGAAGAAGAGGATATTGTAACCGTTAAAGCATATTTTGACCCTGCTTTAAGAGCACATTTAGGACAGTTTGTGCCCGAAGAACGAAGAAATTTTTTCTGGATAACCGCACACAATGACCCAAGACCACTTTACTCCCATTTTTACCATTGGTTCGAATTGGCAAGAATGGATATTGAGCCTAATCAAAGTGAAATTAGAAAGTCACCTTTGCTCTATAATATTTTTGATTCTAGAAATGAAGGCATGGCAACCGCTGTAGAAGAGATGTTTATGCAAGCAGGTTTATACGATGATAATCCCAGAGTTAAAGAGATTGTTTACATCATGATTGCTCAGCGTGCAGCAAGAGGATTAGGTTCATTATATGCACATGCCAACGAAATGACGATGGAAGAAGCGGGAGGTATCCATTCAGAATATACCCCAAGAGGATGGATGAAAACGGAAAAGGAATTATTGATTTTTGAACAACATTTATATCTCCGTCAACCTGGTTACGGAACGAGTTACATTACTGGAAAATATTTAGTGGAAAATGCCATGATGGATTATGCGAGGTTAAACGAAACTGGCGCTACACCATTTACGGTAAAATCTTTTTTTGATACCTTGAATAGTATTGGGAATATTCCAATTGCTTTGGGGCATTGGGAAATGACAGGGGTGGATGTTTTACAAGATGAACGATAAATTATAAAAAATAGATTCGATAGTAAATTTAAGTTGCCGTGGACAAGAAAAATTGGTAGTAAAGCCTTCAGGCTTTCCCGTTAACGACCTTTAGGTCGGATATGTTTAAAAAAGCCTAATTGGAATTAACTAAACAAAGTGCGATTTCTAGATACCCCAATCCTAAAGGGATTGAACCTGAATAGCCCCGAATGAAAATTCGGGGGTGGATGTGGTATAAATTCCTCTTCCTACAACTCTGAAGGAGTTGAACATGAATTATTCACGTTCAACTCCTCCAGAGTTGGGAGACAAATCTTGCTTCTTTTGGCTTTCACCGCATTTCCTGCCTGCCGGCAGGCATGGCATACGGTGTTATTGACGTTTAATCCCTTCGGGATTTTAGATATATTCTTACTACCGATTGTTCATAACCTTTAAATAAATCAATTAAATTTTAATGCATATGGTAAACATTTTTGACAAAAAAGAAGCGCAAGAAATGATAGACAGAATCAATAAACTGACAGCTTCAACTCAACCAAAATGGGGTAAAATGTCTGTAGACCAAATGCTGGCACATTTGAATGTTGCCTATGAAATGGTCTATGAAAATAAGCATAAAAAGCCCAATTTTATAGTTAAGTTTTTCTTGAAATTATTCATAAAATCAGCGGTAGTTAATGAAAAGCCCTATCCTAAAAATGGAGCAACTGCACCAGCCTTTAAAATTACTGGAGATAAAGATTTTGAGAAAGAAAAACAGCGCTTAATTGCATACATGGAAAAGACCCAAAAATTAGGTGGAAAACATTTTGATAATAAGGAATCTCATTCATTTGGCTCTTTGATAACAAATGAGTGGAATAATCTGTTTAGCAAACATTTGGACCATCATTTAACGCAATTCGGGGT
>CALLVC010000154.1 GCA_938010785.1 uncultured Saprospiraceae bacterium | reverse complement strand
TCTGGGATAGCTTTTGCTGGTAGCAAAAAAGCAGCGCCAAAAGAGTCGGAGGGTGGAAAAACGAAACTTAGTAAAATTCCACCCCTTATAGCCTCCCATCCGCGTTGCGGTTCAGGAGTAATTACTCCTTCATCCGCCAGCAGGGAAGATAGCTTCAGAAAAAATTAGTAGTTGATTTTCAATAATTTGAACATTATACATTGTTTTTCAAATTATTACATATTATGATTATGACTTTTCGTTCGCCCTATCAATTTTATTAGTAGACTAAGATGACTTATAAAAAGAAGCTAAATTGTGGTAGGTAAAATGGTATTTTGTTAATAAGTCTTGTTTGGGTTTTAGCTGAATCATTAAGAGCTTCCAGAAGTTACCCGACTATGAAGGCGGTCTTTGAATTCTGATGATTACTTCCAGAATAAAATAGTAAAATGGGGTCGAAACTACGCTCCTTTAACTCGTTTCTTGCATCATTTTGGCTACAGACAGGGTCAGAGCGATGCTCTTTAGTTAATTTTAGAAGCATGGCTCCGACACCGTCTGTAGCTCAATTTCCGAACCGCAAGCGGATGGGATGCAATTGGGATAATGGCCGTAGCTATTAAGCCCGATTTTCTAACGACGAGTAGGCGAAAAAGAACGATTATTAAACAGTTAAATATTTATGTCTTGAGCCACTAGTGTGTATTAATATACCACATTTCTGTAAGTCTTTATTAAAAATAGTAGGTTGTGCTAAATACTCTTTAGGTAGTGTATAATTAAATTTGATGGGTTCAATATTAATAAAAAACCTTTTCCATTATTAAATGAAGTTAAAGGGTTGTTATTGATACGAGGAAGAAAAATTTTAATATTAAGTGGTAAGATAATAGCAAATATGGGTATTAACTATTTCGAGTCAAAGTTAAAGTAATGCGGTCACAAAACCAAAATTTTAAAGTATTTTATAAAAAATAATATAATCAACTAGGAACAGCAATTTTTAAACGAAGGGTAAAGGAACAAACAAATACAAAATCCATTGTTAAACCTAATCCATCGCAACTATTTTTCAGCAAAGGATTAGGTTTAAAATGAATTTCACGCTATAGTGATTATTGTCCAACTTGAATCACTTGCTGACCAACAAAAGGCAAACCTTCGGAAGTAATGCCTTCCACAAAAATTAAAAATTGGGACAATTTATCTCCCGTATAAAATTTTAAATTAGTTGGCTTTTTTCCCAATTTAGCATTTGCATTCCAATATAGCGTAGTTCGATAATCTGGTTTTTGTCTTTCAAAACCATTTACGCTATAATCAGGCGTGTAAAAAGTTCGAGCTTGGTGATAGCCTGGGTGCTCAACTCTAATAATACCAGGCGTTCTAATATTTCTGGTGTTAGCTTGCGGGTCTTTCGTAATAATCGTTATCACCCCTCCTTTACCTGCTTCACCATAGATAGAAGAAGCAGCCAAGCCTCTTTTGACATCAATCATGTCAATATCAGTAGGTACAATAGCAGCAGCAGTAGGGCCTGATACGATTACTCCATTCAATTCTATAGCAGCATAAGTAGGAATAGTGAAAGAACTTTGAGCTCTCAAAAGCACTTGCCGGTCGTCCCCTGCTCCAATAATTTTAGCACTAGGAACTCTATCCCGAATGACATCATAGACACTTTGATAAGTGGCTCCACCTGCAACCAAATCATCCATATATACTTTTTGAGAAGAGGCCGAATAAAACAATCCTCTATCCTTAAATTTTTTCTTTGTCACTGCTTCTTTTTTTCGACTTTCTGCCAAACGTTGCGCGCTCACCGTTACCGCATCTAAATCAATGGTCCATTCAGGATGGTAAATAGTATCTACTTTTCTAATTCGATTCACTTCCGTAGCAAAGAGCGTTTGTTCTTCCCTATTATAAGGAATGCTCTTCAAAGTAATAGAATCATCGTATTCTAAATTATGTAAGTCCAGTAATTCAAACTTTACATTTTTATTTCCCGTACGTTTCGCTTCTCCATCTTTTAACTTAGCTTTCTTTTTAGCACTATAAATATTCCCTTGAAGTAAAACTTCCGTGCTATCAGGCAAATCAAAACCTTTAAAATAAAATAATCCATCTTCATCCGTCGTCAAATTGGTGGAAGCAAAATTTTTCCCATCTAAAATACTCAAAAAGACATCGGCTTTCACAGGAACATCTCTATTATTGTCTTTCATTACTTTACCAGCAAAAGAGGTACTTTCCTCCGTCGGAAATACAATTGGTGTTGGCGTATTCGTCAAAACATCCTGCCAATTAAACCGTCTCCAACCCTGAGTAAGCATCAGGTAATCCAATAATGTTCGACTTTTAGCATCATCTTTTTCAAAATATTGATTGATGTTATTGATATCTCCTTTAAGGTCAGATTGTAAAAGCAGGTAGTTTTTTAAATTAATTCCATCAAGACCTGAGGCAAAAATATCTTTATTAAAAACAGAGATGGTAAAATCTCCTTCCACTGTCTTTTCTCCTAATTGTCCTGCAATAGAAGTCTCTACTAATTCTTTCACCCCAAATTGAGTTTTAGGCACATCAATATTTACGGTGACTTGTTCGGCAGGATTATTATTAAAAACCAATCGTTCACAAACGGGGCGTTCCTTACTATCAAACAGCGTAAAATGCAAAACTCCCGAAGGTATTTGAGATTTATCCAATAATAATTTTTGGGAATTACCTTCCGTCAGCGTTTGGCTTAAAAAAGGCTGGCCTCGTAGATGCCCAATTAAAATGCAGTTATTTAATCCATCTTTCGTATTAGTCATTATTTCCAAAGACAAGTTATCTTTCTTTCGATTATTGGCCTTTAAAACATAGCCTTCCTTTAACATTTGGGGAATTGCTATTTCTTTTACTTGTCCATTTCTAGTCACTTTGGCTACATACTTTTCACCACTTTCTGGTTTAAAATTAATTACCCCAACGCCCTCATTATAAGATTTAAACTGTGCAACAGGTGTCTTATTTTTATTGAGCAGTTCCCCAACTACATCAATCGGTTCCCCCTTACCATTAACCGCCTTAAATGCCATTGTAGTCGCTAAACCTGCGACTAATTGTCCTCCTTCTGGAAAAAACTGAACACTAAAATCTGATTTATCACCAACCCTTTCTTCGGAAGAAAGTGGCGCTTCGCCAATCACTTTTATTTCTTTTTGAAAAATATAATCTTCGTCAAAATTCTTTTGGTATTGGGTATAAGCCCTCAAAGCATAATTACCTTCTCCATATTCATTTGATAAGGGCATAAATAAATTACCTGTACCATTTTTAATTTTGACCGTATGTGATATTTGAATTATACCACTTTCTGTGATTAAATCTACATAGACAAGCGGTGTTCCATCAAAGTATAGGTGGTTCCGACCATTCACCAAAAAGATTTTACCATAAAGGGTATCCCCTGGTGCGTAATAAGGTTGATTATGGCTAATATAAATTTTTTCTAAATGGTAAGCTTCCTGATGTGTTTGTAAACGTTCATCAATAGATTGGGAAAAAAGGTTGGTACAAATACCTAATAAAAGAAATAAGAGAAAACATTGTCTCATTTTCGGGTGATTTAGTTAATTAATTAAGGGAGCAGGAAAAAATAACCTACCCTAATAAATAATCAATAGCACTTTGAAACTTCAGTAGAAAAGTGACTAGTGATTGGTGATTAGTCTCCAATCACTTTTACTACGAGGACAACTATTGCTAAATCATCAACTTTGGGTAGATTTAATTTGCCTAAAATGAATGGGTTAAATGGTTACAGCGTAAAAATTTGTTTTTTATAAGTCCAAACAGTCAGTTGCCAAAATAGTAAAATATCTCTATATCTTTGATAATAATAGATAAAATGAGTGTTAAAGCGGACAAAATGGAAAGCAATATTTTTTTATTACATTGAGATTACTTTTATTGCTTCCCCTACTATAGCAGAACATAAATTTATTTGTATTCCACCTCGTAGCCTGCAGCGACTCAGCTAAGGATTTTTAAGGTTGGGAATTTTGGGCTTTCCCATGAGAAATTCCAAAAATTCCTTACCTTAATATCCCCTTATCGAGCCCGTACGGTCGAGACAAAACTTAAAAACTTAAAAAGTTAATACACAAATATACAATGTACTATTCTAAAGTTATTTATTCCTAACACTATCGAGCTTTCATCATATTTAATAAATAAACACATAAATAAGCTATTAATTATCAAACAATTACCCACAAAATCAGTTAAAAGAACCATTCTTAAACAAACATAAAAAGTGGTAAGTAATTAGACTTACCTGTGACCGTCCATCCTCTATGAGTCAAATAGATTTAACATACCAAAAACCATCAGCTGAAATACTAGCATTAGTTGAAGCGCCACTACCTCCTTTGGTCAAGATGAATACTGCTGGCACCAAAGCCATTTTGCTTCATAGGAATGTCTATAAATCCATTTCAGAATTATCGGAAAAAGAAATGCGTTTAGCAGGATTGAGAATAAATCCTGTTACCAACATATCAAGTCGTCAACGATACTACTTTAACTTTACAGTCAAAGACCTTCAAAAAAATAAGACTTATTCAGTAAAAGGTTTACCACAAAATGCACAGCTAACGAATTTTAGCTGGTCGCATAATGAAAAATTAATGGCTTTTACCAATACAACCAAAACGGGGGTAGAATTATGGGTATTAGAGGTAGACAAGAAAAGTGTAAAAAAGTTAACGGATGCGAATATAAACGCCAATATCGGCAGTCCTTTTCTTTGGCAAAAAGATGATACCGCTCTTATAGTAAAATTCTTACCAGCGGACAAACAACCATTAATAGATACAGAAGCAAATGTTCCATCTGGCCCAACCATTTCTGAAAACGATGGTCAAAAAGCACAAAATAGGACGTATCAAGATTTATTAAAAAATAAAGAAGACGAGTTTAATTTTGACCAATTAACGCACTCAGAATTATACCAAGTAGATTTAAAAGGCCAGCAAAAACTATGGAAAGAAAAGGCCATTTACAAAAGTATTTATCCTTCACCAGATGGAAATTACTTTTTAATCAGCACCATAGAAAGGCCCTACTCTTATCTTGTACCTTATAATCGGTTCCCCTTTAAAACCATCATTTATGACAAAGCAGGTAAAAGTGTAAAAACAATACTTAAAGTCCCTTTAATTGAAGATTTGCCAAAAGGGTTTATGGCGGTTCGAACGGGTATGCGCAACGTATTTTGGCGTTCTGATAAACCAGCGGCATTATACTGGACAGAAGCATTAGACGGAGGAGACCCTGCCGAAGAAGTCGATTTTAGAGATGTCGTTTATACTTTAAATACGCCTTTTACAGGAAAAAAGAAACAGTTATTACAAACTCAAAATCGGTTTAGTTACATTGATTGGGGAACGGATGAAATTGCCATCGCACATGACCGTTGGTGGAATACCAGAAATAGAAAAACGTATCTATTCAATCCTTCCGATGCTAAACAAACACCAATTCTATTAGCCGACAGAAACTATCAAGATATCTATAATGACCCTGGTGTTTTTGTAAGAAAAGAAAATGATTTAGGTAGACATACTTTAGCCATTAATGAGAACTATGTTTACCTAATCGGAGCAGGATATTCTGAAAATGGGGTTAAACCTTTTGTTGACAGATTTGACCTACAAGCTTTGACTACCACAAGATTATACCAAGCAGATGACCTCAAGCAACGAGAAAGAATAATAGCAGCGATGGATGTCCAAAAAGGCATTTATTTAACTCGCTTGGAATCAAAAAGTGAATACCCCAATTATTATTTTAGAAATGTCTTAACAGGAGAAACAACGCCAATTACAGACTTTAAAAATCCTTTTGCAGCAATGCAAAATGTTTACAAAAAAGTCATTAAATATACACGTCCCGATGGTGTAGAATTATCTGCCGAACTATATCTGCCAACAGATTATAACCAGCAAAAGAAAGAAAAATTACCACTATTGATGTGGGCTTACCCCAGAGAGTTTAAAGATAAAAATAGCGCGAGTCAGGTGACCGCATCCGAAAATGACTTTGCCTATCCATTTTATGGCTCGCCGCTTTATTGGGTGATGAAAGGTTATGCCGTTTTAGATGACGTTGCCTTTCCAATCGTTGGAGAAGCTACCGAAGAACCCAACGATTCTTTCATCAAACAATTGGTAGCTAATGCCAAGGCAGCTATTGATGCAGTGGACGATTTAGGTTATATCGACCGAGACAGAGTGGCTATTGGCGGGCATTCTTACGGTGCTTTCATGACCGCTAACCTATTGACGCATAGCAATTTATTTGCAGCGGGCATTGCCAGAAGTGGCGCCTATAATCGAACTTTAACCCCTTTCGGATTCCAATCGGAAGAGCGCACTTATTGGGAATCACCAGATGTTTATTACAAAATGTCTCCTTTCATGCATGCGGATAAAATGAAAACACCGATGCTTATCATTCATGGAGAAGAAGACAATAATTCTGGCACTTATCCAATGCAAAGCAAGCGCTATTTTAATGCTTTAAAGGGCTTGGGTGCTACCGTAAGATTAGTGATGTTACCGAAAGAAAGTCATAGCTATGCCGCCAAAGAATCTATTTTGCATATCCTTTGGGAACAAGACCAATGGTTAGAGAAGTATGTTAAAAATAGAGTAATTACGGAGCGGGAAAAAGCGGAGGTTAGTGCTACAGAAAATGCTGCTTATTCATCGGAATTGTTTGATTTTTTGGATGATTAGTTAGTAACTCATGTTACGCAAAAAGCGATTAAAACAAAGTCTTTTAATGACTAAATTTAGAGTTCTAGTTGAGCTTTGTTACTTTTCCAATTGATGAAAAGTAACCAAAAATCTAGTCAAAATAAACTCGCTCCGCTCAAACAGTATTTTGACACCCTCCGCCACCGTGACAGCTCTGCTATCGT
>CALLVC010000153.1 GCA_938010785.1 uncultured Saprospiraceae bacterium | reverse complement strand
TTTTAAAGCACTGGATTATCAATGTCTTTTAATTTTTAATTTGAGCTTAACACTTGAATTTTCTCCAATATAACTTCCTTAAAGAGAAAACACACATTAAATGGCTTATCAATTAACGGAAGATAATATTAAGCATTCCACGCTAAGCTTCTTAAAAACCTATTATAAAAATAATAGCTCGAGAGGCTTTGGGGAAACTATTGCTACCCTGAATATGCAGGCTGGTGATGGTATTATTGCGGATGGATACATCAAATTTTCTGTTGATGAAGACCCTATTGCTGAATTGTCTGGTAATCAAGCAGAAGAAGCATTACTAGCTGACAAAAAAGATACACCTCAAAAAAAATCTACCTTCCTCGCTACTTTCGAAGCTACCTCTCAAGCTACTGCCGAAGAAATCCAATATAGTGTTCAAAATAAATTACTTTTCTTAGACGCCTTAGCTATTGCCAGCATGGTCGCTGCTGGTGCTTATGGTTATAATTATATGAACGATCAATATACGGTTAATCAATTAGGTACTTTTAAATTTTTTGCAGGTTTTATTGGCGTTTTGATGGTCACTTTGATTGCCTACATGTTATTATTTAGAAAAATTTCTAGGTATCATCATATTCATGCTTTGGCTCAATTTAAGCGATACCATGCTGACGAACAATGGGTTTCTTACGGTGAAGATGTTTTTGCCAATCCAAATAATAAGTATTTAGTTGAACTCAAAAAACAATGTATTCGTCATGGTTTTGGTCTCATTTCGGTGGACCAAAATTTACAACCTAGTCTGGTGATGACCCCAGCTAGAGATATGAAAAAGAACAATCATCTCAAGGTCAAAGAATTTGCAGCCAATAAACTAAAGGACAAAAAAGCCTTCAAATGGGTCGATAGCATCAAAATTCCTAATTTTAAATCACCAATTGAAACTGCTGATTATACTCGGTTTACAAAATCTTATTGGAAACAAATCGCTGTTACCCTTGCTATGGGCGTTGTTATTGGAGATATTTATTACGAAGAACAAAAAAATCCAAACCTCATCTTTGCAGATGAAAAAGCTTATCAAAAAGAATTGGCCGAAAAAGCCAAAAATATCAAAAAGGAACCTACCGATTATTTGGTAGAAAATGAAGAAGGTGACCTTGTCCTTTATAGCGAATTGAACAAAGAATCCATTGAAACCAAAACGATTACACCCAAGAAAAGTACTAAAATTCCTACGCCCACTCCTACCACCAGACCTAAAACCTCCAAACAGGATGCGCTGATTATTGCTACAGGGATGGAAGAATATGTAAGTTATGATT
This sequence comes from uncultured Saprospiraceae bacterium, assembly GCA_938010785.1. Classification (GTDB taxonomy): domain Bacteria; phylum Bacteroidota; class Bacteroidia; order Chitinophagales; family Saprospiraceae; genus JAFMDF01. Next base: position 4,331 of record CALLVC010000153.1, on the reverse strand, counting down.
GTAGAAGATTGGCAGCTATAAAAGGGACTAATTATTTAGTCCAAATTGCAACAGCTAGTAATAGTACCGAGGCTATTAGAAAAGTAAAATCCTTCAATGAAAATGGATTTAGAGCAAATGCCGTATGGTTAGGTTGTTTTCTAAACAAGAAGAATTACGTTGTCTATTTGGATGATATTTATAATAATAAAAATGCAGCCACCATTCGACTTGAAAAATATCAGAAATTGTTAATTGCTAAAAATCAAAGTGCTAAAACAGCTATTTTGAGAGCTATTGAAGGAAAATGATTTTTTAAATTAGGGAGAATGTTTAGCATTCTTCGTTTGATGATTTCAAATAGCTGTGTTCCTTCACTAATCAGTAGTATCAATTTCAACCTCGGATTAGTAAAGAAACACGGATTCTTTACTCGGTACTTACTCCTCTCTTAATATTTCAACCTCAATAGGTAAACAAATGACTTGCGGACAATCAATTCCTATCAAATAATCTTCTACCTCCCCTGTTTCTATTCGCCCATACGGGGGGTCATATTATTGGTATTACTCAACCGAACCCTGAAACTAGAATCAACGTCTATTCCTGCAGGAACGTTTGAATAAAACAATAGCTCATTGATTAAATGCTTCGTTCCCACTTAAGTTCGGTTTTTAGATAAATACTTTCCCTCTTTTTTTTAATATTTGTGACAGACTAATTCAAAATTGATGTTTTAGAGCTCAGACCATAACAGTGAAAATTGTCCACGGAACATTATAAATTATTCCCTATCTTCGCCCATATTTTTTATGCATTTTTTAATTCTTTTAATGCTACCTTACCTCAAATATTATTTTTCCGCCCTAAATAAATACAAGGTTCATTCACCTTTTGTCTTTGATTTTTTAAATGAGATACTGGAAGATGACCGAATTTATTATTCCTTTGGTGTCATCGAAAATTATAGAAGAAACTTATTAGGTAATGCCTCAAAAATTAATAACAATGGCAAGGCTCCTACTATTAATCAACTGACAAAATCTAAGAGTATTTCGGATAAAATAGGTCAATTGCTTTTTAAAACAGTTCATCTGTACAAACCAAATACTATTTTATCCATAGGTTCAAATCTTGGTATTGCTAGTCTCTATCAAGGAATGCCAAATTCTAAAGCACAGTTGGTAAGTTTAGAATCCTCCATTCCTATAGCACAACAAACCACTCATTTTATAAAACAATTAGGCATAAAAAACATCCAATTGAAGGCTGGAAATTTAGGGGAAGTTTTGCCGCCAACTTTAAAGGAGTTAACTAGCATCGACCAAGTTTATTTTAATGACTTTTGGGGTATGAAATCTACTTCCAATTATTTTAAAACTTGTGCCGCTTATTTTAATCCGAATACTGTTTTTATATTTCGTGAACCTTATGCTTCGGAAGATAGTCTAGCTTTTTGGCAAAAAATTAAAGCACATGAAAAAGTAAAATTAAGCATTGACTTATATGACTTAGGTTTTTTATTTTTTCGGTCCGAACAAAAGGAAGCCGCTCATTATCAACTAATTGAATATTGGAAAAAACCTTGGGTCGTTTTTTAGTATTATTTAAAAGGGTTTTCTTATAAAAATGAAACATCCGAGTAAATGTTGATTTATTGGGACATTCCCGAAATAAATTCGGGACAGGCAGAGTCCCAATAAATCAAAAAAGAGGATTTAAAGGGTGAGCTAAGCATTTTTATAAGAAAACCCTATATTATTTAAAAATTAACCCAACAACTAAAATATATATTTTGAATACTATCACAAATAAAACTAAAGCGGGCATCCTTGCCTTATTCCTCTGTATTGCATTTGCTATGCTTACGCTAAAATTATTTAGTCCTCCTAAGGCAGTGCCAGCAACAGCTCCCGTTGAAGTATTTTCAGCAGAACGAGCGATGGAACATCTAAAAGTAATTGCTAAAGAACCGCATAGTCTCGGAACAGCAGCTAATGAAAAAGTCATTGCTTACCTAATCGAAGAACTAAAAAAATTAGGTTTAGAAGTCACCATTCAAGATACGCTAATTAGTCGGAGCAATGCCTCGAAAACATCTACTAGAATTAGTCGAGTTCAAAATATTATAGGCAAACTCAAGGGTACGAATAATTCAAAAGCAGTCCTCTTAATGGCACATCATGATTCACAGCCGAATACACCTGGTGCTGCGGATGACGGTTCTGGCGTGGTCTCTATTTTGGAAAGTGTGCGAGCGATTAAAGCGAATGGTCCTTTACAAAATGATTTAATTGTGTTAATCACGGATGCTGAGGAAATTGGGTTGATGGGGGCAAAAGCATTCGTGGATTTCCACCCAATGTTGGAAGAAGTTGGTTTGTTAATCAATTTAGAAGCTCGTGGCAATTATGGCGTTAGTATGAGTTTTGAAATGAACCCAGAAAATGGTTGGATAGTACAAGAATTTGCCAAAGCTGCGCCCTACCCTTTTGCTAGTTCGATGGCCTATGAAGTGTATAAAATAATGCCTAATGATACTGATTTTTCGATGTTTAGAGATACGAAGATTTCAGGTATCAATTCTGCTACGGTCGAAGGTTTAGTTCATTACCATAGTATGACGGATACGCCAGAAAATATTAGCCTAGATTTAGTGCAACATCATGGGAGTAATATGCTTGGTATGACTAAACATTTTGGCAATATCAATCTGGAACAAACCAAAGCACCTGATGTTAATTTCTTTAATCCGATTGGCTCTAGCTTAATTATCTACCCTGCTAAATATGATATGGCATTAATGCTGTTGACTATTTTCCTTTTTATTGCAACGGTGGTGGTTGGCATCCGCAAAAATCAAGTTAACTTGGTGCCCCTATTGATTGGAACAGGTTATTTTTTAGTAGCCTTGACCCTTGTAGGTATCGGTAGCTTTTTATTACAACAAGCTATTCTAAAAATCCATCCACACTATACTGCTTATTATGCTAATAGCTTTTACAATGTAGATTACTACTTTATAACCTTTACTGGTTTCGCTGGATTGATATTCACCGCTATCTATGGTTACCAAATTAAGCTAGGCGCATTGTCTTTAAGTCTTGGAGGTGCATTGATGTTGGTGATGGCAATGTTTGGCTTAACTTTGAGTTTGCCTACTGGAACCTATGTTTTGTATTATCCATTAATTACTTATTTGGTTGTACAGTTACTACTTTTAGTACTTGACGTCACTCCCGAAAATAAACCTTACCCATTCGCCATTGGTCAATTTATCGCTTTATTACCTGCCTTAGGTTTATGGTCGCAGACAGCTTATCTTTTATTCGAAACTTTTGGTTTAAGTCTAGCCATCATTGCTCCAGTTTTGCTATTCTCTTTTTTAGTGATTCTTATGATTCCATTAATTGGTATGATAAGCAGTTGGAAAAAAAGTGTGTTAAATATTTTTGCTGCTTTAACCTTCTTTTTTGGAATGATTGGTGGATTCCTTACTTCTAATTACACTAAAGACCAACCTTTGCAGACACATTTAATCTATGGCTTAGATGCGGACACAGAAAAGGCTGTTTGGGCGACCAGTAAACCTTTTAAAAATGAATGGGTTTCTAGTTTAATTTCTTCTAGAGAGACAGAAGCCTTGAATGGTATTTATCCAACTCAAAATTGGAAGGTTTGGCAATCTCCAGCTCCTTTAAAATCAATCGTACCATCTAGTATTACCCTTTTTATAGATTCTTTATCAACGACCAATGATAGTTCTAAGACCTATGTTATTCAATTTTCCAAACTTGTGAACAGCATGGAATTTTTCTTAGAAAATGGAAGTAATATTTCGGCAGTAAAAATAAATGACTTTGAACTAGAGATGATGCCTTCCAAAAAAGATGACCATATTTATTTCAACTTTTTTGCCCCACCTCGAGAAGGGTTTAAATTGACTTTAAGCACTAAAAATGAACAACAAAAAATTAGGGTCGTTGACCGGATTATTGGTTTACCAACTGAATTGTACCCTAGTCCAATGCCAGAAAATATGATTCATGGACCTGGTTCAAAAAGCAATGCTACTTTAGTGAAAAAGAGTTATGAATTTTAAGTGGATGTAGCGCGCATAATGAATAAAATATCCGTGTTCCTTCACTAATCAGTGGTAGAAATTAATACCGCTGATTAGTGAAGGAACACGGATACTTAGCTAAACTTTGTTATTAAGTAATGCAGCTCAATTAATCGGGTAATTTTTAGCAGCCTTTTTCCGCTATTTTTTACCAAAAAATAAATCCGTAGCGGGTGCTATGCATTGATTTTTTGGCGAAAACTATCGAAAAAATTCAAGCTAAAAATTT
>CALLVC010000152.1 GCA_938010785.1 uncultured Saprospiraceae bacterium | reverse complement strand
TAAAATGGATTGCTTTAATTCCTTTAACTTTAGGTATGTTTGTTTTTGCCTATTGTGCATTTATGCTCATTGACTATTTTAGGGCGTAAGATATAGTAGCAAAACCTAAAATTAAAGTCGTTTTAAAATCTACGAGGTTTTAAAACGGCTTTTTTATTTGTAGGATATTAACTTTCCATCGTAATATACCGAATTTCATCATCACTATTTAGGACGACCACCAATAAGTAATTAGTATGTTCTTCTCCCAAAGTATAATCAAAAATAGCATATCGTTCTTCATCATTCGGGTAAAAACCAATTCTATTAAGATGTAGCAATTTTCGTAATTTCTTCTTTCTCTTTCGTTCAGAAGTGGAACTTTGTAATATTGGAAGTAAACTGCCCTCTTCTCCTTTTTCTTGATGAAAGGTCAAATATTCGTCGGTCACACTGTCTTCTTCTGCGGCATCTGCTAAGATAAATGCATGCGTTTGGTCTTTGTAGATGCTTAAATTATTGAGTATTTTATTGACTAATGCCAATTGTGCTTCGGATACGGTAGGCGCTTCAAAGTTGATGTCCAATGAGAGTGGTTTTCCTTCTGATTCAATATCTATGGATAACGATAAATTGTCAACTTCATTGAGGGAAAAATCACCAAACATAGTATAGCTATATCTATTGGTGGCAGATGAACTTGATTGTAAATAGGTTAATATTGCTTGATGCCCATCTTGTTCGGCATAGGTGATAGCTGTTTTCCCATCATCGGTAGTTAGCTTAATATCCGCTCCATTCTCCATTAACAATTTTACCAAATCTAAATTACCGAGATGCGCAGCAGACATTAAGGGCGTAACACCTTGGGTTTGTTGAGCATTTACATCTGCTCCATTTTTGAGTAATAAATCACAAAGTTCGATATCATTTTTAGCGACCGCAGAATGCAAAGGCATCACCTTCGTTGGATTAGCGGCAGGTTGATTTATTTTTGCGCCCTTTTTTAGTAAATAGGCAGTCACTTCTTTTTGTCCAAAAAAACAAGCCAAAGTCAAGGCATAAAATCCATCTTTAGCAGGTTGATTTAATAAAGCAGGTTGGCTATTCACTTTAGTAATTACTCGATGTAATAGCCCCATTGCTGCGGCCTCATATAACGTAAAGTCGGCTTTTTTATCAATGGCAAAGGCGAGCACATCAGGCAATTGATGATAGCCGATATACATTAACCCACTGATTCCGTTGTCGTCTACTTCATCTAGAGCGACTGGATTTTTCGTGATAAAAGTATTGATAGCTTCGGTATTTCTACCTTTGAGTAGTTCTTTTAAATTATCGAGTGCGGTCATGAATTGGCTTAGGGCAGAGGGCGAGGGGCAGAGGATTGCACAGGAGTTACCCTCTGCCCTAAGCCCTTCGCTCTCTGCTATTTCAAAAATTACCCAAAAATAATAAAAATTTTCTCCTACCTTAAAACTATTTTAAAAGCCCATCCATCCTAACAATGAAAGAATCACCAAAAAGACTTTAAAATTGGACGAAACCCGACAACTTATCATCGAAGCACAGCAAGGCAATCAAGCCGCTTTGAATCGTATCAAAGAATCGCCCGACTATAAATTTTAAAACCCCTTCTTTTTTTGAAAAGGAGAGGGTTATTACTTTGTAACATAAATTTCTTTTATTACGCCTCGCAGCCCGCGAAGTGGGCGAGGAAAAATAGTAAGAAACTTTTGTTGCACGGTATTTATTTTTTTACAAAAAATAGATAACTTGAAAACATGAAGGATAAATTATCTAATTGCTTGGGAATATTTCTAGTTGCTGTCTTTGGTTTATTCCTGGCAGGTTATACGTATTTCAAAGATGTCGCACCGTCTTTTGAATTGTCAAATACAAAAACATTACATTTATTACCCGCTAATGAATGTGTATCTATTAAGTCAGACGAATTGATATTTAAGGGATGCGAAGGCTTAACCAATACAGAATTAGCTATCAATAAATTACCAACAGAGGGCCGAAAAAAAGATTGTATCAAATCAGAATTTACAATCAAGCAGCCTGATAATTCCTCCAGCCTGCCTTATTTTACGGGTATCTCTATCAAATCAACGGATAATTCAGGGTTTAATGAAATAAGGGTGGGGATAAATAACTTAGGGCAAATAAAATCGCAGTTTTATTTGGATAATAAGCTGGTGGTGGAACGAAAAAAAGAAGTTGATTTACCAAAAGAGATGGAGGCCATTTTTGAAATAACTTCTGCTAGACACTTCAGTTATTTTGGAAGAGGGTGTATTTCATTCAGGGTGCAGAATAGTCAATTTTCGTCTATCCGAGATGGCTACCTTAAAATTAATTACAAAGAAATAGGCGAATTTACAGGGGAAAAAACAGTGGGACTATTTCTAGAAGCAACGGAAGAAAATACTAGTTTGCAAACAACGATTACGGACTTTATTATCCGAAAAGATTGGGCTAGTCAGGATTAAACTGCTAGAGATGTAAAAAAGTACTTTTGTGCCTTTCTTTTGTGAACTATTGATTCCTTTTGTGTTTCAAAAAATCAAACACTCGCTACTAGTTTTTCAAATCGTTGCCCATATTCCAAATACAAATCATATTCTCGATTAGGATTACTTTTTTGCGCTTCTTCTGCAACGTGAAAGACCTTACCAATATGCGGTTCTATCGCAATAAAGCCCTCATAACCACTCGCCAATAAATCCGCTACAATGGCTTTGGTATGCCCTTGCCCTTCGCCTGCAAAAGTGTATTCAGGTTCTCCTTCATCTTGGTGCATAATGCCATCTTTGATGTGTACATGGGCAATAGCGTGTTTGACCTTATGATAAAATTCCAAGGCATTTTGCCAAGGGTAGGGTTGAGGCTTAGAACGGTCTCTTTGAAAAACAGGATTACCCGTATCAAAAACCAATTTCAATCCAGGTACTTCTTCTAATAATTGCAAAGTATGGTCGGCAGAAAATCCTCCCCAATTCATACAATTTTCGTGGACAGCAGTCAATCCTGCATCGGCAAATCGAGCATGAATTTCGCGAAGGCGTCGGAAGCGTTCTTGTTCCTGTTGGTCGCTGCCCCAATCACATTGCCCATAGGACATCACTCTTGCATATTGGACACCTAATCGCTGCATCCGTGGAATACATCGGTCAATTTCTGCTAACGTCGATGCCCAATCAGAGTCAATCGTTTTAGCCCAGCTACCAATCATTGTTCCGAATTCTGCAACTTTGATGTCGGCTTCTTCTAGCTTGACGCAAACTTGTTCAAATGCTTCTTCCGAAAGGTCATGAATATTCGTACCATCAATCATACGAGCAGAGAGGTATTCCCAACCCAAGGCTTTAGTGACCTTTATTTGACCCGCTAAGTCGCTGGCAGCTTCGTCTGTAAATCCTGTTAATTTCACGAGGTGGTTTTTGATTTTAAACATAATTAGAAACGAAATTCAGGTAGCCTTTTTTTCCGCTAGTTTTCCTCCAAAATTTAGCTGATTCTTTTAATCTTTTGAAAGCGATTGTATATAAAAAAGCCAAATTAGGAATAGGTCGTTCCCCATGTCGAATATCGGGGTTGTTGATAACAGGAATATCTGCTTGCAATTCTTCACGGAGGTCAATGGCATTAAGTATTTCATCAATCAAATCTTGTCGAATATCTCTACTCGATTCTGGTTCATCCACTTCTTTTCCGCTTATTTGTGCTTTGTAAAAGATGGCTAGCTTTTCGTAGGCAAATTCTACATCATTATCCGCCATTTTGGGGAATTCTTCGTATAAATTGATGACAGTTTGTTCAATAGTGTGCAGTAATGGTTGCAAATAAATAGGTGGTTCTTTCATATTATTATTATTATTTTATTTTTTCCAAATACCATCTCTTTCTTGGTCGAATACTCCTCCCTCATAGGCACAGACCCCCATTCTTGGGGAATTTACGACTGGTAAAGACGCATAATCGGCAAAGTCTTCACAAGTTTTTTCGTGTTTTTTGCTACAGCTTTTACAGAATAAAGAGGAATCTTCATACATACAAACAGAGCATATATTCATAGCTGGATTTTTATTGCATTCTTCACACAATATTGGGAGCGGCTCATTTCTAGACAATAATAAAATAGAATCGGGAACACTGATTTTGTACTCATTGATTACACTAATGTCTAAACGAGTAGTAGACCCAAAATCATAATCGTATTCTAATTTTAACCCTTTTGTTAAAGTTTTTCCTACTTGCCAACTCATTTTTTCACCATATTCATTCGAATCCCAATCATCATAATACCGTTTACCTTTTACTCTAAAACTACTTAAATGGCCACAACATTCTAACCAAATAGCTCTTAGAAAAGCATCTAGTTGACTGAATGTAGTGGAATTTGCTACCAAGATATGTAAAAACATTTCTCCCGCACTGACCTTTAGATGATAGGCTTTTTTAGACGTTTTTTTGTCTTGTTCAATTTTTTTGAAGTGAGTGGCTAAATGCCTACCGATTCCACTTCTAGAATATTCTTTTTCGCAATAGACACATTTGCCTTTAGATGGTAGTTCTTGCATCTTAAATGAAATTTAATTTATAATAGACCTTATTTGAAATCATATAGAGCTTCCAGAACTTCAAGTTCTGGAAGCTCTTCTCTTACAATTTTTTTTCGAATAATCTCTAGTGTAATAGAATAAAATTGTGTGCAAATTTACTATAATTCTACCCACTTTCCATCAGCCTTCGCACTCCGATAAATTGCGTCAATCACCTGCACCACTTTTAAGCCTTCTTCCCCTGTCACTAATGGTGGTTTACCTATTTCTATTGCTTTAACCACATCTTCAAAATTACGTAAATGGCCATCAAAATTGATAGCTGAAGGGTCATTTGCACCTAATCCAACATCCGCCCCTTCCATCAAATTATTTTTGACAAAATCATCTTCGGCTGCTGGCGTTTTAAAATCCCAAACCCTGAAAGATTCATCGCTCATAAAGACCGAGCCGTCACTTCCACAAAT
>CALLVC010000151.1 GCA_938010785.1 uncultured Saprospiraceae bacterium | reverse complement strand
AGTTTATCTATTCGTACAAAACAGCCTGTTAAAATTGTTAGACTTCCAATCATGGGAGGTTATAGGATTGATTTATCTAAGCGTTTTTATGCTACGCCTAAAATAGGGATTTCAGCCGTTTGGAAGACTAGAGGTCAAACCCAATTAGAATCTGTTAGAACTTTTTCTGAAAGAATAAGTGTTCAAAAGGCTAATATATTTTTATCCTCTTCAAGTACCACAGAATCATTAGAAGCTAATTTTCGAACGGAATTTGGCTATAGATGGAGACCTCGTTGGTATATTGTGGCAGAGCCTCGATTTAAGTATAGCGGGAAAGAATTATTTAACTATAAAAATCTAGAATTGGTTGACTCTCCATTCCATTTAATGTTCGGCATTCGATTTAACATAGATTAATTTTTAGTAGTTAATGGTTAGTGGTCAGGTGTTAATTTACCACTAACCACTAACCACTTATTTCCTTCGCTTATTATCTTTGTAATCCCTAAAAATAAACTCTCCCAAACCTTTCAAACTACTATAAAAAGCTTTTCCATTATTGGCTTTGGTAAATTGCTCTACGAAGTTAACCAAATACGGGTCTCTTGCTATCATGAAGGTGGTAACGGGAACATCCATTTTTTTGCACCTAGCGGCAAGATTTAGGGTTCGATTGACAATTTTTCGGTCAAGGCCAAAGCTATTTTTATAATATTTTTTTCCTTTTTTAATACAAGTTGGCTTACCATCCGTTATCATAAAAATTTGCTTGTTGGGATTCCGACGACGACGAATAATATCAATCGCTAATTCCAACCCTGCAACCGTATTTGTATGATAAGGACCAACTTCTAAATAGGGTAGGTCTTTGATTTCAATTTGCCATGCATCGTTCCCAAAAACCAATATATCTAAAGTGTCTTTAGGATATTGGGTGGTAATCATTTCTGCCAAAGCCATGGCTACTTTTTTAGCAGGCGTTATCCTATCTTCTCCATACAAAATCATTGAATGGGAGATGTCTATCATTAACACCGTACTTGTCTGAGCTTGATAAAAAGTCTCATGTACCTCCAAATCTCTTGGTGTCAAACTAAAATTATCTACTCCATTATTGATTTGAGCATTTCTTAAAGATTCAGAAATGGCTATATTGTCTAATGGGTCTCCAAATTCATAGGGGCGCAATTCTGAGGTAGATTCATCTCCTTTTCCACTGATTTTGGTACTATGGTTTCCTTTTTTAGATTTTTTGATTTGTCCAAAAATATCTGTTAATGATTTTTTTCTGAGCGCAACCTCCATTTTTTTAGAAGGATTGAATTGACCGCCAGAACCTTTGCCTCCTTGCTGCTGAATATATCCCTTTTCAATTAATTCATCAATAAAATCAGCCATACCATAGTCCTCATTAGTAAGGTCATATTCCTTATCTAACTGAGTCAACCAAGATAATGCTTCACTGACATTACCAGAAGTATGAATCAATAATTCTTGAAATAACTTCAATAATTTTTCGAAAGTATTTCCTTCTTCAGGATTAGGTATATGTTCAGAAAAACGCCATCCTAGCATAATTTTTTTTTATCAAAGTCTTTTAAAAATATAGTCGCTAATAAGAAACGCCTTACTAGGGGTAAGACGTTCAAATTTACTGTTTATTTTTTTAATATTTTGTCGTTCTTGTATTTTATTAATTGCAAACGGACAAAACAGTGTATTTATATCACACAACACTCCGCTAATTTTTCATAATTAGGTCTATCAGAGGCTAATTTGTGAATGTAATGTTCTCTGATGCGCCCACCCTGTACAATAAATACACCTGGCATTTGGAAATCATCTCCTAATCGCTGCCCTAAGCCTTGTCCCTCTATGATACCTTTTTGAAAACCTTTTATCCAAGAGGAAAGACCAAATAATTGTCTAAAATTTCCCTTTACTAAGCCAAAAGAGGCATAATATTCACAATCAGGGTCACTTACATGTTCTGCCCCTTCTAAGTTATATCGAGTAAAGTAACGATTTGCTGTTCCGCTATCAGACATGTGTACAAAAACCAAATTAGACCCCATATTTTCGATGGAAGCTCTTTTTTTAGATAGTTCAGCTAAGGCTTCTCTACAAAAAGTGCAGCCAAAATGTCGAAGGAATACCAACATGACTGGACTTTGGTTAGAAAGTTCAGCAATAGAATTACCTCTATCTGTTACCATCCTTGAGAATATAGTTTTCAAGTTATTACTTATCATAATTACTATTTTGTAACTAAACAGAAGATGGTACAAAAGGTTGTTAGTTAGTTGGATTCATTTGTCAAATTTTGGTCATTGTGTAAATAAAAAAGGAGAATACTTTATGCAAGCAGTCTCCTCTTTTACTGAAAGATAGTTTAAATACTAAGCTTTTACCTTAGCCGACTCATTTGAAAGCACTTTATTTCTACCTATACTTTGATAAGCAAAACCTAGCTCTTTCATTTGCTCTAAGCTATATAAATTTCTACCGTCAAAAATGTACGGTTCTTGTAATAATTTTTTAACTACTTTAAAGCTTGGCGTTCTAAAAACACTCCATTCTGTCAAAATAATTAATGCTTCTGCTCCGATTAATGCTTCGTATTGGTCTCCGCATAATTGGATTCTATCTCCAAACTCCTTACCAACATTTTCCATTGCTTCAGGGTCAAATGCTTTAATTTTTGCTCCTGCTTGTAAAAGTTCTTCAATAATATAAAGGGCTGGTGCTTCTCTAATATCATCTGTATTAGGTTTGAAAGCTAAGCCCCAAATGGCAAACGTTTTGCCTGTTAAGTCATCTCCATATTGTTGTTTGATTTTTTCAACCATAATGGATTTTTGAATTCTATTGACCTGCATTACTGACTTCAATATTTTGAAATCATAATCGTATTGCCCTGCGGTTTTAGCCAATGCTTGCACATCTTTTGGGAAACAACTTCCACCATATCCAACACCAGGGAATAGAAAACGCTTGCCAATTCTAGAATCACTTCCCATTCCTTTCCTAACATCATCAACGTTTGCACCTACTTTTTCACAAAGATTAGCGATTTCGTTCATGAAAGAAATTCTAGCTGCTAAGTAAGAATTTGCTGCATATTTAGTCATTTCAGCAGATCGTTCATCCATAAATATAACTGGATTTCCTTGCCTAACGAAAGGATTATACAATCTTTCCATTGTCTTTTTTGCTCGCTCAGAAGAAGTACCAATTACTACTCTGTCTGGCTTCATGAAGTCATCGACAGCTACACCTTCTCGCAAAAATTCAGGATTAGAAACTACATCGAATAGCTCTAAGTCTAATCGTTCTGCTAAGATATTATGCACTTTTTCAGCTGTTCCTACTGGAACTGTACTTTTATCCACAATTACTTTATAATCCGTAATTAAAGTAGATAAGTCTTTTGCAACACCTAAAATGTAAGATAAATCCGCTGAGCCATCTTCTCCAGGAGGAGTTGGTAACGCTAAAAAGATAATTTCCGCATCTTTAATAGCTTTTGCCAAATTGGTAGTAAACGTTAATCTACCTTGTTTAGTGTTTCGCTCGAATAGTAGCTCTAGACCTGGCTCAAAAATGGGTACTTCCCCATTACGCATTCGCTCCACTTTTTTCTTATCAATATCAACACAGATTACTTGATTGCCTGTTTCTGCAAAACAAGTTCCTGTGACTAAACCAACGTAACCTGTACCAACTACTGTAATGTTCATACTGTGAAATTTTTTTTAAGAAATTGAGGTGCTATAATGAATCAAACAAAACTTAATTTTAATTTTATCAGTATCATTACGCACGAAAAAAAGTTAATGTTTCGGAGGGTTTGTGTTATTGGAGGATTTGGTGGGTAAGTTAATGAATACAAATATAATTGAAATTTCAATAAAAAGATAGGGGGTAATCAATAGACAGTCAATATATTGTTTTTTTGTTTGTTTATCCATATATAATATCGTGAAATTGTTTTATGTCATTATATAAATCTTATTTTCACTATTTTTTCTTACTAAAACATTATTTTTGTTGGGATTTCTCTTAGAACTTTTTTTGTTAATTGGGTAATTCTTCTATTTTTATCCCTTTCTAAACTTAACTTTGATTTTATTTTACTATTGATAATTGATTTATTTTAAAAAAAAGTTTAAAATTTTGAGATACCAAATTTATCTACTTGCAATTTGTATAGTGCTATTAGGTGCATGTAAGCCCAAACCTAAAAGGGTAGAGGTTGTTGTTCCCAAAGCTGAGGACCCAACAATGTGTTATGACATTGACAAAACTGGTCCACCAAGATACTTGAGTCCTAAATTAGTTGCTGAAATAGAAGCTATTCAACCAGCAGCAGCTATGTTAGCTAATAATACGGGAATGGTACTCATAAAAGGTGGTCAATTTGAAATGGGAGGAGATAATGACCAAGCAAGAACAGATGAATTTCCTAAAGTTCCAACCAAGGTCAACGATTTTTGGATGGATAAAACAGAGGTCACTAATGCGCAATTTGCAAAATTTGTAGCAGCAACTAATTATAAAACAGTCGCAGAAAGAGCGATTGATGTTGGGGAACTAATGGCACAATTACCACCGGGAACGCCACCACCACCGCCAGAAGCCTTAGAACCATTGAGTTTGGTTTTTGATGCACCTACTCAACAAGTTCCTGATAATCCGGCTTATTGGTGGAGGATGGTAAAAGGGGCTGATTGGAGACATCCTGCTGGTCCAGAAAGTTCGATTGAGGGAAAGGATAATTTTCCAGTCGTACATGTTTCTTGGTATGATGCTAAGGCATATGCTAATTGGGCTGGAAAAAGATTGCCGACAGAAGCGGAATGGGAATACGCTAGTAGAGGAGGGACAAATGGACAAATTTATCCTTGGGGAAATGAACCAATTGAAGAGGGAACAGTGAAAGCTAATTTCTGGCAGGGCAATTTTCCTTATTTTAACGAGCAAAAAGATGGATTTGAACGACTAGCACCTGTTGCCTCATTTGCGCCCAATGGTTATGGATTATATGATATGGCAGGCAATGTTTGGGAATTTTGCGCAGATTGGTACCATGTTAATTATTATCCCCATCGAGCAAAAAATAAAATCGTAGATAATCCTTTCGGTCCAGGAAATAGTTATGACCCTGATGAGCAAACAACGCCTAAAAAAGTCATTAGAGGTGGTTCTTTTTTATGTAATGATAGTTATTGTTCGGGGTATCGAGTTGCTGCAAGAATGAAAACGAGTGCAGATACAGGCTCCGAACATGCAGGTTTTAGGTGTGTGCGGGATAAGTAGTTGAGTTAACATTTTTTATCATCCTATTAATATCCGTAGTCTTCCTTAATCCGTGGTTGAATTAATCATTTTAATCTAAATACTCCTACCTAAACGTTAACACCTAGTTAAAAAAAGTCGATTTTATGCATTTCCCGAATTATTCCCGTCTTAAGAAGGAAGGATACTAATTACGAAGTCATTATTTTTCGTTTAAATAGTATCTAAATTGAACAATCATCTATTTCAAAATTTATGAGTAAAAGGAACGGATTTTTGGAAATCATAGATAAAATACTATATCTTCCATAAAAATCGTTTCTAAGTTATTCCAAATCAATTGTTTAGCTTATGAATGAGGCTCAAGTAACTATCATAAAAGAACCAAAACAACCAATAATGAGAAAATTATCGATGCTGTTAGTCGCTGTCTTGGCGATGGTTTCTTTGCAATTTTACTACCATACACAAAACGAACTAATGCCCAACTTTGAAAATGAGAATTACGAAACTGCCTGGAAAAAAGTAGATTCTTTGGAACAAAAAGGTCTGCCAAAGTCTGCTTTAGAGCATGCAGAAGCTATTTATATAAAAGCAAAAAAAGAAAAAAATAGTCCTCAGACCATTAAGGCGATTATTTACAAGGGGAAGTATCAAGTTCAATTAGAGGAGGATGGATTAGTAAATGCGATTAATGCAGTCGAAAAAGAAATGGAAGCTGCTTCTTTTCCAGATAAAGCCGTTTTGCAGTCGATGTTAGGCGAAATGTATAGCCAATATTTACAAAATAATTTATGGAAAATAAGAAATAGAACCGAGACTGTAGATTTTAAGAATGAGGATGTTCGAACTTGGACCATGACGCAGTTGATTGAGAGAAGCGCTGAATTGTATTTGGCATCGGTGGATGGACAAATGACCAAGAAAATTGATATTGACAATTTTGAAGCCCTTTTAAGAACTGGAAAAAATACAGAAAAACTTAGACCGACTTTATATGATTTTTTGGCACATAGAACCCTTCAATTTTTTAATAATCAACGAAATCAATTAGTAGAACCTGCCTACAAATTTCATCTTAGAGAAGCGGTAGCTTTTGCGCCAGCTAAAGAATTTGTAAAGGCAAAATTTACGACTAAAGATAATACCTCTGCGAAATATCAAGCTATTTTATTGTACCAAGAATTGTTACAATCCCACATGGATGACAAATCACCAGAAGCACTCATTGATGTGGATTTAATGCGACTAAAATTCGTTTACGATAATGCGATTATTGGTAATAAGGAGGCGCTCTATGAAAAAGCGCTAGAAGATTTAGGTGCACAATATTTAAACAATCCTGCTTATGCTGAAATAGTTCATAAGCTGGCTAGTTTATATCAAATTAGGGGACAAAAATATCAAGCTAATCCAGAAAATGTAGGCAAATTTGATTTCCTAAAAGCCTACAATTTATGTACACAAGCGATTACTAAATATCCAAATTCAATCGGAGCTAATTACTGTAAAAATTTACAGAGCAATTTGTTGCGCAAAGAATTACAACTACAAATTGAAACGGTTAATTTACCTAACCAACCAATCTTAACTTCTATTAGTTATAAAAATGTCGATAAGGTTTATTTAAAAGTAGTAGAAATAGGCTATGGTACCCAAGATGAAATAACAGGAAAGAATCAACAACAAATCATTAGCTGGCTAAATCAACAAAAAGTAGTCAATCAGAAATCGATTAACTTACCGCAAGAAGGAGACTACAGACTACATCGAACCGAGATAGGCTTAGATAAATTGCCGTTTGGTTATTATGGTGTTTTAGTCTCAGATAATGCTGATTTTGTAGGAGAAAACGGGGCGGTCGGATATACGATGACGCACGTTTCTAATTTGGCGAATTGGTCTAGAACTTCTGGTCAGATGCAACCTGAATTGGTGATTGTTGATAGAACTACAGGCGCTCCATTAGAAGGAGTGATTGCAGAATTATACAGTAGAAAATATAATGCCCTTACTCGTAAATATAACTTTAAAAAGACGGCAACTGCTAAAAGTGACGCCAAAGGAATGGTTACTTTGAAAATGAATGAACGAGAGAACTTTAAAGTTAAGTTAATCAATGGAGAAGATGTGTTATTTTTAGATGACAACTATTCTAATTACTTCTATAATAATGTTGGGCCTTCTCAAACTACTACGCACTTTTTCCTAGACAGAGCGATTTATAGACCCGGTCAAACAGTTTATTTTAAAGGAATAGTCATTGAAAAATCACCGAACGGAATTCCTACGACTAAGACCAATCAAAAGGTAGAAGTAACCTTCTTTGATGTCAATCGACAAGAGGTAGAAAAGATGGAATTGCGAACCAATGAATATGGAACAATTAACGGTTCTTTTACGGCGCCAAAAACTGGTTTATTAGGAAATATGAGTTTGGTTTCTAGTGCAGGCGGAACTAAATATTTTAATGTTGAAGAGTACAAACGACCTAAATTTGAAGTGACTTTCAATCCAATATCTGGCAGCTATAAGTTAGGCGAAGAAGTGACGGTTGAGGGCGTTGCTAAAGCATTTGCAGGGAACAATATTGATAACGCCAAGGTTCAATATCGCGTCGTAAGACAGGTCAGATTTCCTTACAGACCTTACTATTATTACTCTAGATATAACCCATATCAAAGACCTGATATGGAAATTACCAATGGCGAAATAACGACCGATGCGGAAGGTAAATTTAAAATTACCTTCAAAGCAATTCCAGATGAGTCAGTACCCGTAGAAAAAAAGCCAGAATTTAATTATAAAATCTACGCAGATGTCACAGATATTACGGGAGAAACGCAATCTAATGACTTGCAAACTGCCGTTGGATATATTGCCCTAAAAGCGGACGTTGAGATTCCTGAAAAGATTGAGAAGTCAGAAGCATTCCCCCTAAAAGTAAGCACAAAAAATTTAGCAGGTGAATTTGAAGCAGCGACTGTAGCGATTACGGTTCATCAATTAAAAACGCCGACTACTACTTTCAAAGACCGTTTGTGGCAGCAGCCAGATACTTATCTTTTATCTGAGAAAGAATTTGCAGCGCAGTTTCCTAATTTTGCTTATAAAAATGAGGAGGACAAAATAAATTGGAAAATAGATAAATCTATTTATAAAGAAGATATTGATACTCGATTAAAAAAGCTTTCGACGCTACCGGTCAACACATGGGAGGCAGGAGATTATCTATTGGTTTTAGAAACAAAAGATAAGTATGGACAAGCTATCGAAGTCAAAAAATATTTCCAATTATATGATTTAGCAAGTAAGCAATTTGCAGGAAATGATGCGCTTTGGTTAAATCATCCTACCAAAAATTACGAACCATCTGAAACGGCAGAGGTGTGTTTAGCAACAGCCTTAGACAAGGTGCATGCCTTGGTAGAAGTAGAAAAGAAAGGGAAATTGGTGAGTAGAGAATGGAAAATCATCAAAGGAAAAGAAGATTTACAATTTCCAGTAACGGAAGAAGATAGAGGAAATTTCCATTATCATATAACTTTTACTCATGGTAATCGCACTTATAACCAAAGTAAAACGATTAAAGTGCCTTGGTCTAATAAGGAGTTGAATTTTGAATATGCTACTTTTAGAGACAAACTTAAGCCAGGACAAGAAGAAGAGTGGAGAATTAAGGTATCTGGGCCTAAGAGCGAAAAGGTAGCAGCAGAAATGGTAGCAGGAATGTACGATGCTTCTTTAGACCAATTTGCTCAAAATGATTGGTTTTTAAATGTCTTCCCTTTGGATGATTATCCCAAAGTTGCTTGGACAATGAATGGCTTTAATAGCAAACAGACCTATATCTACGCTAGAAATTGGCAACCAGAATTTGAACGACAGCAATCAAAAACTTATAATCATTTGAATTGGTTCGGATTTCCGTTTTATGGTCATCGACCAAAGGTAATGGCTGCTCGAAGTATGCCTATGGGAAAAGGAAAAAGGGCTAAAAGTAGAGCGCCCATGATGAATGCTGCTCCCGAACCAGAGATGATGGAAATGTCAGTTGAAGCGGATGCAGTTGGTGCCGCAGGTGCCGCGGATTTAGCGGATGGAAGAGCTTATGAAGGTGGGGCAGTAAATGGTTCTTTAGACCAAGCAAATGAAGCACCAAAAACAGATTTATCAGACGTAAAAGTCAGAACAAATCTGAATGAAACGGTCTTCTTTATGCCTGATTTGCATACAGATGCCGATGGAAATATCATCATCAAATTTACCATGAATGAGGCTTTGACTCGATGGAAGTTTTTGGGATTAGCAACAACCAAAGATTTAAAAATTGCGACGACTTCAAAGGAAATTGTGACGCAAAAAGAGCTGATGGTTCAACCAAATGCACCAAGATTTTTCCGAGAAGGCGATAAAATCACTTTTACGGCTAAGGTGAGTAACTTGACCCAAAATGATTTATCTGGCGAAGCTAAAATTGAATTGTTTGATGCGGTGACGATGCAGCCAATTGACGCTAAATTAGGTATCGATAAGCCTATCGTTTCTTTTACCGCAAAAGCGGGACAATCTGCACCATTAAGTTGGACGATAGCTGTTCCTTTTGGTGAAGTGATGGCAGTAACACATAGAGTCATTGCCACAGCTGGTAATTTTTCAGACGGAGAAGAAAGCAGCTTACCTGTATTGACAAATAGAATGTTGGTCACAGAGACTAAGCCATTGGCATTGAGAGGTAAAGAAACCAAAACTTTTACTTTAGAAAGTTTGAAAAATGCAGCAGGTTCAAATACCTTAACTCCGCATAAATATACTTTAGAATTTACGTCTAATCCAGCTTGGTATGCGGTGCAAGCATTACCATATTTGATGGAATATCCATACGATTGTACAGAGCAAGTTTTTAACAGATATTACGCCAATGCCTTGGCAAGTACCGTTGCTAACTCCCATCCTAAAATCAAGAATATTTTTGATAGTTGGAAAGGAACCCCGATAGCTATCGGGGCTTTGAAAAGTAATTTATCGAAAAATCAAGAATTAAAATCTGCATTGTTAGAAGAAACCCCTTGGGTCTTAGCGGCACAAAGCGAGGAAGAGCAAAAGAAGAACATCGGACTTTTGTTTGACTTAAATAGAATGGCAGACGAACAAGCCATTGCTTTAGCTAAAATTACAGAAAGACAATTGTCGAATGGAGGTTTTGCATGGTTTCCAGGTGGAAAAGATAGTTGGTACATCACGCAGAATTTGGTGGAAGGAATGGGGCATTTACAAAAATTAAATGCGTTAGATATTGGACGAGAGAGTGCCGTTGATAATATGCTGTACAAAGCGGTTGCTTATACAGATACTAGATTAACGGAACATTATAATGAATTGAAAAAGCGAGTAAAAAAGGGATACGCCAAACTAGAGGAGGATAATTTGAGCAATTTGGTGATTCATTATTTGTATGCACGTTCTTTTTTCCCAGACATTAAGCGAAATAGTAGCGCTGACGAAGCGTATAATTATTACGTAGGACAAGCAGAACAATTTTGGTTAAACAAAGGCGTGTACCAAGAAGGAATGATTGGTTTGGCACTGAATAGAATGAATAAAACAGCAGTGCCTCAAGACATTTTAAAATCCTTGAAAGAAAGAGCTTTACAAAGTGAAGAATTAGGGATGTACTGGAAAAATCCTGCTGGATTCAGATGGTATCAATTACCTATCGAAACCCATTCAATGGCGATTGAATTATTTGAAGAAGTGGCGAATGACCAAGCTTTGGTCAATGAATTAAAAATCTGGTTATTAAAAAATAAGCAGACCAATCATTGGAAAACAACTAAAGCGACTAGTGCGGTAACTTATGCGCTATTAATGAGTGGAGATAATTGGATTTTAGAAAACCAGCAAGTTGACGTAACACTTGGGAAAGGAAGTAGCTATGCCAAGCAGATTGAAGCGGCGCAGAAAACTCCTGAGGCAGGAACGGGCTATTTCAAAACTTCTTGGAATGGGGAATCCGTCAATGAAGACATGGCGCAGATAAAAGTCAAAAATCCAAACAAACAACCAGCTTGGGGAGCCGTTTACTGGCAATATTTTGAAGATTTAGACAAAGTCACTACTTTCAAAGAAACGCCATTAACCATTGACAAACAGTTGTTTAAAGAAACAAATAGCGATAAAGGACCTGTCATGAAACCGATTGCAGCAGGGGCAATCCTTAACGCTGGTGATAAGTTAAAAGTACGTATCGAAATTCGAGTAGATAGAGACATGGAATACATTCATTTAAAAGACATGAGAGCAAGTGGTTTTGAACCAATGAACGTTATCAGTGGCTATAAATGGAAAAATGGTTTGGGCTATTATGAAAGCACAGGCGATGTAGCGACCAACTTTTTCATGGACCATCTGCCGAAAGGAACGCATGTTTTTGAATATCCATTAAGAGTGGTTCACGCTGGAGATTTTTCTAATGGAGTGACGTCCATGCAGTGTATGTATGCGCCAGAATTTAGTAGCCATTCGGAAGGGATTCGGGTGACGGTGGAGTAGGGTTTTATTACCATATAAAGTGTTTTTTCTACCATATGGATATTTAAGTTCATTTAAGAAGGGTAAAGTAAAAGCTAAATGTTCTTAAATATCTGGGTGTGTGTCAAAAGTAATGCTTTTTGTTGGTGCGAGGCTGAGCCTCGTTCCTTCTATTGAACCGCCTCTGGCGGCTGTAATTCCTAGCTGCCAGAGGCAGCTTAATGCCCTAACACGAGGCACAGCCTCGCGCTAACC
>CALLVC010000150.1 GCA_938010785.1 uncultured Saprospiraceae bacterium | reverse complement strand
AATAACAATTAAAATTTTCAAACATGAAAAATTTCAAAGACTTCGAACTTACAAATGAGCAGCAATTAAATGCAATCGGAAAAGGCAAACCAGCTTGGGCTGGAATTAAAGCGTCTGAAAGAAATGCAGAATTCGGCTATGAAGGCAACGCTTGGGTACAAGATGCCGACGGCGAATACATTAATCCAGATGCCAAGCCAGAAGATGATGATGAAAATGAAGTAGAGCTAGATGCATAAATTGTAAGTAGATATGGTTAGTCTTTGTTCTTACCAACAGACTGCGATGCAAGTTATTTTTCTTTTGGAGAACTAGACTAACCTTTCTATAACATAACACAACACAACACAACACAAAAACTATTTTAGCAACACTTAGCAAAGACACTTTACTATGGATAAATTCATAAACTTTCAACTGAACCTCGAACAGCAACAAAATATTATTGGTCAAGGAACTCCACCAACACATGCTAATGGCCAGAAAAAAGATAAAAAAGGAGTAGTTCCAGATTTACCAGATTTCCCAGGACTTCCTCAAAATCCAGAAACTGATTTTGATTAAGAATCGATAAAATGATTCTTACAAACTCAATTATTTTTTAATAAAAACGGTTTAAGCGATGAAAAATTTCAAAGACTTCGAATTAGACAACGAGCAACAAAGAAACACTATTGGCAAGGGCAAGCCGCCTTTTGCTGGAGGTAAGCCAGAATGGGCAGGCGCAGGTCGCCCAGAATGGACAGGTGGCAAGCCAGGTTGGTTAAGCCCTGAAGAGCCAGTTTCAGAAGAGCCAGAAATAGAAGAGGAAGGAGGCGAGGAAATAGATATAATGGAAGAGAGCGTTTAAGGAATCCTAATTTATTGGGTTTTGGAAAAAGGTAGTAGAGTATTCTGCTACCTTTTTCTATTTACAGGTTTTTTTTACCTTTTAGGCATAAACATTGCATTAGTCAATGTAGAGAAAACAGTTCGAAGAAAGCCCTCCATAAATTTACTACACAAAAAAAATTGAATTAAGCTTTGCAAGGAAAATATTTCCCTCTCTCCTTCAATCCTTAACATTCACTATGAGGAAAGTACAATAATGGCAAAGAAATTTCCATTTTACAAGCAATTGGACCAATCCGATTGTGGCCCAACTTCTTTAAGGATGGTGGCCAAATACTACGGACGGTCTTATCCTGTGGAATACCTGCGGGAAAAATGCTATATTACCCGAAATGGTGTTTCTGTTATGGGCATTAGTGAAGCGGCCCAAGCTATAGGCATGCGAACCATGTCGGTACAAATTCCCTTCTCCAAATTATTAGAAGCTCCTTTACCATGTATCATTTATTGGCGGCAACGACATTTTATAGTAGTCTACAAGATTAAGCGAGGCTTGGTGTATGTTGCAGACCCCGCCTATGGAAAGGTAACTTTCTCCCAAAAAGAATTCATGGGCGGTTGGCATGGAGAGCCTCAGAATGAAGACCAAGTAGGCATTGCTTTACTATTAGAGCCTACACCCACCTTTTATGAAAATGAACCAATAAAAGAAGGGAAAAGTTTAGGGCTCACCTATTTGTTCAATTATTTAAAACCTTACAAAAAACATTTAGTCCAACTTTTCATAGGGATGCTACTAGGAAGTATCCTACAATTGATATTTCCATTTCTAACGCAGGCAATTGTTGACCGAGGAATTGACTACCGAGATTTAAGTTTTATCTATGTCATTCTATTGGCTCAGTTAATGTTATTTTTTAGTTTGACAGCCGTACAATTTATCCGAAGTTGGATTATTTTACACATGAGTACCCGGGTAAATATCTCTCTTGTATCTGATTTTTTGGCGAAACTAATGCGGCTACCTATTTCCTTTTTTGATACTAGAGTAGTAGGGGATATTTTACAACGAATCAATGACCACAATCGGATAAAATCATTTTTGACTTCTTCTAGTTTATCGGTGGTTTTTTCTTTTCTAAACTTTATAGTTTTTGGAATTGTATTAGCCACATTTAACCTCCACATATTTTCCATCTACCTTTTAAGTACTGTTTTTTACCTCATTTGGGTAATGGTCTTTCTGAAAAAGCGAAAAGAATTAGACTTTAAACGATTTGACCAATTATCTGAAAATCAAAGTAGCTTGGTTCAACTGATAAACGGGATGCAAGACATTAAGTTGAACAATTGTGAAGAGGAAAAACGCTGGGAATGGGAACGAATACAAGCCAAATTATTTCAAACTAGTGTAGATGGTTTAAAACTCAGTCAATACCAACAAAGTGGTGCCTTTTTTATTTCCCAATTCAAAGATATCATCATTACTTTTATTGCGGCTAAAGCAGTTATTGATGGACATATGACTTTAGGCGCCATGCTGGCAGTGCAATATATTATTGGCCAACTAAGTGGCCCTTTGGCTCAGATTATAGGCTTTGTCCAAAAGGTACAGGATGCCAAAATTAGCCTAGAAAGACTAAGCGATATTCATGGAAAAGCAGATGAAGACCCTGCCGAAGTAAAAAAGATTTCAAGACTGCCAGACAACAAAAATGTCCACCTAAAACAAGTATCTTTTGGTTATGATGGCCCCAATGCTCCGATGGTATTACAAGATGTTAACCTGACCATTCCAGAAGGTAAAATCACTGCCATAGTAGGAGCGAGTGGAAGTGGGAAAACCACGATTTTAAAACTACTATTAAAATTTTATCCACCCAATAAAGGGAAAATATTGGTAGAAAGTCATAAT
Source organism: uncultured Saprospiraceae bacterium (assembly GCA_938010785.1). Lineage (GTDB taxonomy): Bacteria > Bacteroidota > Bacteroidia > Chitinophagales > Saprospiraceae > JAFMDF01. The sequence continues at coordinate 6,414 of CALLVC010000150.1, read as the reverse complement.
CTAGAACATTTCCATTCTGGTTGGTGGCGCAGTAAAATTGGGACAGTGATGCAGGAAGGATTTATCCATAGTGGAACGATAGCCAAGAACATTGCGATTGGAGCAGAACAGATTGATTACAATCAATTGTCTTATGCCATTCACATTTCTAATTTGTACGATTTAATTGATAAGTTACCAATGGGAATAGAAACGAAAATTGGTTCAGAAGGGATGGGCTTAAGCCAAGGGCAGAAACAACGAATTTTAATAGCTCGTGCAGTCTATAAAGACCCTGATTATTTGTTTTTCGATGAAGCAACTAGTGCATTGGATGCGAATAATGAAAAGGTAATTATGGACCACCTCAATAAATTTTTTAGAGGCAAAACAGTCGTGGTTGTTGCACATCGACTCAGTACCGTTAAAAACGCCGACCAGATTATTGTGCTCCATAATGGAGCTATTGTAGAGTCTGGCAATCATCGGTCCTTGGCTTATAAAAAAGGCTATTATTATGGATTGGTTAAAAATCAATTGGAGTTAGGAGGTTAGTAATGAAAAAAGAAGAGGCAGGTCTATTCTCTATAAACTGTACACCCTAAACCGTGTACCGAATAAAAAACAAATGGTTAAAGTAAACATAAACAATACTACAACGAAGCCCCCTCCTGTAATCAGAAAAATAGAGCCAGCCCATAGCCAAGAAGTGCATGAAATTTTGACCAAGATGCCGTCGTGGATTATTCGATGGGGGATAACCGTATTATTTTTGGTGGTCCTAGCCTTATTGACCATAAGCTGGTATATTAAATATCCAGATGTAGTGAGAACTAGAGTTATGATAGTGACTTCTGAAGTACCAGCGGGTGTAATGACTCGTAGTAATGGGGCTTTAGCGATTAAAGTAAAAGAGCATGAATTTGTGGAGGAAGGAGACTTTTTAGGCTATGTAAAAAATCCTGCAAATTTTAGGGATGTAATGGCCTTAAAGAATCAATTATCTACCTTGCCTAATTTAAAAAAATTAGACGAATATTGGCAACTCGGCGAATTGCAGCCTTATTTCAATGGTTTAGTGACCAGTATGAAAAAATCAAATAATATTCAAAGAGGGGTTAAGGATGACCATACGAGGAAAACCGTAATTAAGCAACAAATGGAAGAATTTAGGTCTGCTTACAAAAATGCGACTAAGCGATTAACTTTAGCGCAGCACGAATACGATTTTGCCCAAAAAACCTTACAAAAACGCCATCAAGTATTATTTTTAGAAGGCGTCATTTCGGAAGCAGAGTATGAAAAACATGCAAATGAGTTAGTGCATTTGAATAAAGCAGTCGAAGCTGCAAAAACAGTTCGCAATGACATTAATAATCAATTATTAGTATTAAAAAAAGAAACCCAAAATTTAGATTTTAATCGAGGTATGGAATCCGTAGATGCTCAAAATGAAATAGAGGATGTTTATAGTCGGCTAGTAAGTCAAATGGCACTTTGGGAACAACGCTATGTTTTAAAAGCTCCTCAGAGTGGTCGCATTCAATATTTAGATTTTGCCAAAGAAAATATGTTTGTCCAAACAGACCAAGAGATTGCTCGAATTATCCCTAACGAAGAAGGTCAATTATATGGGGAAATGTTTATTCCTGCTAATGGCTTTGGGAAGGTAGATACTGGTCAAACTGTGCTAATAGAATTAGACCATTATCAAAAAAAGGAATTTGGTGTCATAGAAGGGCAAGTACAGTTGGTGGCAGATATAGGAACGGAAAAAGGGTATAAATCAGTCGTTCGCTTTAAGAATCATGAAAAACTAATGACCACTTTTAATAAGGAGTTAGATTTTAACTACGGAATGGGCGGGAATGCCCAAATTATTACAGAAGACATTCGTTTATTGCATCGCTTCTTATATCAATTAAATGCAGTTTTTAAAGAAAAATAAGAAGGGGGTGATATTGTGGCAAAAAGAAAATCAAATTATTAGTTTTTTATTTGATGCTATAAGTTTGGTAATAAGTTGAAATATAATTTATTACATAATTAATTTTTATTAAAATATGGATTGCGACTCATTATTAAGTGAATGATTATCAATGTAATAGGTAGGTTTTGGCATAATTTTTGAAATAATAATAGTGTTTTCACCCTTACAATTATTTTGCAAAATTTTTACTCCAAATTACCAATTCCATCTTATCCCTCCTAGCAAATCTCCCTATTTTTTATAAACTCCCCTTTCACCCTATTACCGATTGATTGAAAATAACAAACAGCACACAAAACTATTGCGTTAACATCAGATAGGATGTGGAACTACACCATCCTTTGACAATTACTTTAGAACAGTCACTTTACCTATAGTCACTTGCTGATATGTACTTATTAGTAAGGGTATCAGTCTATTTTTCTATTGGTATAAAAGCCATTACTGTGTCCACTGTTCAATGGATTGTTTTAGGAGTTAGGTATGCTTTCTACATGTCTTAACGTATCATCAACTAAAAACTAAAACACACATTTATGCGTTTTTTTACAAAGCTCTCCCTATTTTTATTGTTGTTTACTTTCTCTTTCTCCCTTCAAGCCCAAAGAAATGTATCGGAACTGGTAGAGTCTAAGCGACCGCAATTAGAAAATTTACCTGAAGTAGCCTTAGCAAGAGCCATTCCAGGTAATCCTGCTGGTTTAGACCTAAAAGAAATTAAACAATACCAACTTTTTTCTATTGATAGAGCAACCATGAACAATAGAAAAAATACAGACCGAGGATTGTTGAAATTAAAACTAGACTATGGCAATAGACCGATGGTTTTAGAATTGGTCAAAAAAGACCTTTTTGGTCCACAAGGAAAAGTAACCTTAGCCTCCAATGGTAATGCGATAGAGATGACAGAAGGAGATTATTATTGGGGAAAGGTTAGAGGTAAAGCCAACTCAATGGCAGCTATCAGTATTTTTGAAGATAATATTGAAGGTTTGATTACCATAGATGGAGAAAATTTCAACTTTGGTAAACTAAAAGATGAGCCTTATCACATCATGTATCGTTCCAACGATGTTCCTTTTGACCAACCAGAATGTTTAGCAGAATCTTTAGTAGAAGATATAGGCAACACGACTACAGGGTCGAGTATTCCTGAAACAGGTAGTTCCGCTATAGGGAGTGTAGGAATATATTACGAAATAGACCACGATATTTATTTAGCTAAAAATTCCTCTATAACTGAAACGACTAATTTTATTACGGCTATTTTAAATGAAGTAGCCATTATTTATGCCAATGAATCCATTAATTTATATATCAGTGAATTAAAAGTCTGGGATGTAGTGGACCCTTATGCTGGACTTAGTGGAGCAGGGGCAAGATTGGATGCTTTTAGAGACAATCTAAACGGTAATTACAATGGTGATTTAGCCCATCTAATTAGCTTTGACGGCGGAGGTGGATTAGCTTATATCAATGTATTATGTAACGATTTTTATGGAGTAGGCTACAGTAGTATCAATAATTCCTACAATACTTTTCCTACCTACTCTTGGACGGTAATGGTCTTGGCTCATGAGATTGGTCATAATTTAGGTTCTCCACACACCCATTCTTGTGCATGGAATGGAAATAATACGCCTTTAGATGGTTGTGGAATAGATGCAGGATATGGAGATTCCAATTGTACTGGCACTGGCCCTATCCCAGCTAATGGAGGGACGGTAATGAGTTATTGCCACTTACTTTCAGTTGGGATTAATTTATCAGAAGGATTTGGTGCTCAGCCAGGAGATTTAATTCGAAGTAAAATAGTCAATGCAGCCAATACTGGATGTTTAATCGGTTGTGTAGCTGGAAGTACTTGTGATGATGGCAATGACTGTACATCAAACGATGCATACGATGCTAATTGTAACTGTGTAGGAACAGCCCTACCTGATAGTGATAATGATGGTGTCTGTGATGCAAATGATATTTGCCCAGGCGGAGACGATAGTATGGATACAGATGGAGATGGTACACCAGATGCTTGCGATACCTGTAATGATAATTTAATTGGCACTGCTTGTGATGACGGCAATGTTTGTACGACCAATGATGTCTATGATGCCAATTGTAATTGTACAGGCGTATCAGCAGATAGTGATAATGATGGCGTCTGTGATGCGAATGATATTTGTCCAGGCGGCAATGATAGTGTCGATACAGACGGAGATGGCACACCAGATTTTTGTGATACTTGTGATGATAATTTGGTAGGAACAGCTTGTGATGATGGAAGTGCATGTACGACTAATGATGTCTATGATGCCAATTGTAATTGCGCAGGAGTTGCTACCGATGGTGATAATGATGGTGTTTGTGATAGTGATGATATTTGCCCGGGTGGAGACGATAATATTGATACTGATGGAGATGGTATACCAGATTTTTGTGATACTTGTAATGATAATTTAGCTGGTACTGCTTGCGATGATGGAGACGATTGTACTACTGGCGATGTCTATGATGCCAATTGTAATTGTGCAGGAGTATCAGCAGATAGTGATAATGACGGTATTTGTGATGCAGTAGATATTTGTCCAGGCGGAGATGATCTACTAGATGCCAATGGAAATGGTTTGCCTGATGCTTGTGAAGTAACTTGTGTCAATCAAACTACCAATTTCAGTATTAGTTCTTTAACTCATTTAGGAAGTGGGGCCGCAACTACTACATTAACTTTTACAGAATCCACTAAAGATGTTCAATTTACTATAGCAGAGATAAATAGTAAATTAAATGGTAAAACCAATAGAAGATATACGGAACAAGTAATGGTAACTTACATAGATGGCAGTGGTAATAATAAAACTTATGGAGTCTATAGTGGGCAAAATACCACTTCAGCAAACATAAATATTAATGAAATTGTCCAATCGGTCACTATTAGTTTAAAAGATATTTATTCTGGAAATACGACTACGCAAATGAGTGTTAGTATCAGTACGGTAGCTATTTGTGCAGAGCCTTGTCAAGATGACGATAATGATGGAGTTTGTAATGCAGCAGATGCTTGTCCTGGATTCGATGATACACTAGATGCCGACGGAGACGGCGTACCAGATGGTTGTGATAATTGTAATAATGTGACGAGTACTTTCCAAAGTAATACCTTAGTCAATACCGGAACTGGTAGTACTAGTACCATACTAAATTTAAATAACCAAACGGATATTACTTTTACGATTAGTCAATTAGGGGCAAGAACAGGAGGAAAACCTAATAATCGGTATATTGATGAAGTCACCATTAGCTACATAGATGGAAATGGAGTAACGCATACTTATGGGACCTTTAGTGGTCAAAACCAAAGTTCGGTAGCAGTTAATATTGCAGGTACGGTGAGTCAACTATCGGTAAGCTTGACCAATGGTTATGCGGGTGGTACAGCCAATATTAGTGTTAACTTATCGGCTGTAAGTGCTTGTCAAATTGGTGGAGCATCCTTAGGGCAAGCCACTACCAGAAATACACTTCCAGAACTTAATTTTGAAGCCTATCCAAATCCTTTTAGTGAGTCGATTCAAATAAACTTAATCAATACTGAGAAAGGAGGTATTAAGGTAATAGATTATTATGGAAGAGTTATCCATGAAATTAAATTGGTAGGAGAAGGAGTAATTCGGAAGACTTTAGATACTAGTAATTGGCCTGGTGGACTCTATTATGTCGAATATCATACTGGAAAGCGCTTTAGAGTACAGAAGATAATTAAAGCTAGATTGTAATTGATTATAAAATATAACAATAATACTTCGAAGTTGGTGTACTACTAACCAAAGTATGAAAGGTTTTCTTATAAAAATTCCATACTAAGCGTTCCTAATCTCGATTTTCATCGGGACCGTATCGAACGGCAAAATTTGTAAAAAAGGGATTTAAAGGGTGAGCTAAAATAGATTTTCTCAGAAAATCTATTTTAGCTCACCCTTTAAGTCCCTTTTTTGATTTGATTTGACTCAATGTCTAATCAAATCAATACTAAAGCATTCAGGACTATTAATTTAGTTAAACAAATCATCCATAGTAAGACTTTGGTCTACGCAGAACCGCATATTACGACGACTATGTGTTGCTTGGATGCCCAACTATTCCAGAAGTAACTAAACCTCGATGTTTGAAGATTGCATCTTCAAACCAATATTTTAGCAGTTTTTAACTCCGAGCGTTTACCCGCCATCCACGGTAATTCATCAAAAAAGCAAAGCGCCTCGATGTTTGAAGATTGCATCTTCAACTGACTCTCCTTCTACCTGTAACTAGTGTTCGACCAAATTTAAAATGACGGGTGAATGTATCGTTCGTAACCGCCAATTTTAATTGGCTGGTTCAAGGTAAAATCAAAACCAGCCAAATGAATTTGGCGGTAGGGCGAACGAAAAGTCAAAATCGTAATATAT
>CALLVC010000149.1 GCA_938010785.1 uncultured Saprospiraceae bacterium | reverse complement strand
GGTACGCAACATGATTTTGAAACCCATGTTACGTACCTACGGCACGATTTAATGGTGCAATTCTATAATTTATTGCCTACCTATGTTTAGTCCCTAGCGGGACTTGGGGACAAAGCCCGATTGCACCCATATCATTATACACTATTCCCTTATATGAATGAATCATAATTTTCTTCTCCTCCTATCTTTGTTACTACTTTTTCTTTATTCCAAACAAAATATTTTTCAAAAGAACACAATGGTATAGCTGGAATTACTCTTACGATATTCGTCCAATTACCAAGCGTAAATGCGTTAGATTCCACGTCTTTGGACGTTTCTGGAAGTTCCCAAGATAAATTATTTGTTTCTCCATATAGATAAGAAGCCATTACAGATTTACCGACATTTGCCCTACCTAGAACTACTATATTTGTGTCCCCTCTATTTGTATAAACTAATAGATTCTTCCACCACTTTTGGAGAATATGACGGTATTTATAGGCATTTAGTGGAACTTTTATAAAAGAAGGAGCTATATCACTCCAATTTTCTATGTCCATTGTTTTCTCTTTAATCTTATAAATGATTTATGATTTCATGGGCAATTATCCTTAAAATATAACCTAAATATACTAATTTCTCTTTTAACCCTCAATTGTTTTAATCAAATTTGCATAAATCTCATTACTCATTAACAATTCCCGATTTCCCAAGACTACTAAATGCTTTCTTGCACGCGTCAACGCCACATTCAATTTCCTATCGACTCCTTCTTCGGACATGGAAACCAAAGAGTCTATTTGCGAAAAGTTATTGGTACAAAGGGAAATCAAAATAATATCTCTTGCTCCCCCTTGATAACGTTCGACAGTATCAATTGTTAAGCTTTCGACATCAATATCTTCAGCTAATAATTGTTGTCTAATTTGAGCAATTTGCGCTCGATAAGGCGTGATAATGCCGATACTCTTTACGGTCATTTCCAAATTATTTTTTTGATAAATCTTTTGGAAACTTTGAATTAACTCTAGCAATTTTAATGCTTCGTATTGGTTCGTTTTGTGGGTTTTACTACGTTCGTCTACCTCTGTTTCTAAATAAACGACTCTTTGTTTGCATAAGAGATGTTCTAAAAAAGTCGGGTCTTCAGGAAGTTCATAATTTAGAGACACTAACTGACTTTTATGATAAGGAATCGTATTGGGCAGGATTTTTAAATTTTTATTATAGAAAAACTCATTTGGAAAATGCATGATTTCTTGATGCATGCGCCCTTGATGACTCAGTTGTGCATGTGCCCAATGCCAGCCGTTGCTTAAGCATTGTTTGTAAATTCTTTCAAAAAAAGAATCTCTTAAATTTACAAGACCCAACTTATTTAATTCTTCGTCCGCTACTTTTGATTCTTCCGAACTTTGCTGTACCACAGCAGGTAATTGCTGATGGTCGCCAATCAAAACAAATCGCTTAAAGTGTGGCAACAAGCCAACCAAATAAGGCTCTAATAATTGAGAAGCTTCGTCAATAATTACTTGATGAAATGTCTTTAGTTTTAATAAATCTTTTTTACCTGAAATGCCATTAACCGTACCTACAAAAATACGGTGATTTAGCAGTAACGATTTTAAATCTTTTCTGTTTTTAATCGGTTTTAGCTTATCGGCTAATAACTGTTTTCTGAATTTTTCATTGGTCGAAAATCGAGAACCAATTCGAATATAATCTCCCTTAATACTTTCATCAATTTGTTCTATCGCCTCACAAATTTCATCTACGGCCCGATTAGTATAAGCCATCAATAAAATATTTTGGTCAGTTTCTTGCCATAAATATTTGACGACATATTTGAGCATCATACTCGTCTTACCCGTACCGGGAGGGCCCCATAAGAGGAAATAATCTCTGGCGTTGATTATTTTTTTATAAATATCTTGTTGTTCTAAAGTCAATTCAGGTGGTGCTACTAATTCTTTTTTTTCAGGCATCCTTGGAGGATTCTGCCCTAAAAGCATCGCTCTTTTACCTGTAGGTACTTCTGCAAAAGCAAATAAGCCTCTATATAGATTGGTGTAGCCACTATCCATTAAATCATGCTCCAAATTCCAAAAGATATCTTCTTCAAACAGCGTCGTATTAAATTGCTTGGAACGTAGTCGAACAACCACTTTCTCATTATCAATTTCTATTATTGTACATTTAAAAACTTGGTCTTGTAAAGGCGTATTATCAGGTTGACGATAAGGATATAATACGGCAATATCTCCCCTTCTGAAATTCGCTAAATTATTGGTTTGTTCCGTTTTGGAAAAGATTAAAAACGGGTCTTCGTCTTTGCCTTTGAAATCGGCTAATTTTAGCGAACTAATAATGTTGAAATTATCTTCTTTTTCTTTATAAGTATCTAACCAAATTGCCGCTTGCCCATTTCGTTTGGTGGAACCATGCATGCCCATTTTAGCCATTCGATGTTCTCGGGAAATGAAGCTAGTAAATAAGGTAAAATACTTTCTCTCTAAAACACTTAGTTCATAAAAAGTCTTAGAAAATGTGGTTAAATCTCGTTTGAGGAAACCAGAAATTTGTGGAAACCTATCGGGATGCAAATGTCTTAGTAAAGGCGGATTGACCAAATCGCCATCTTTTAAATTTATCAAGCCTTGCTCAATAGCAACCAGTTGATTTCTTACCTGAATCGCCTCGTATTGTTGGGCTTTAATGGTTGGTGCAAACCGTAAAGGTCGATTATCTAAGCCTGAATAAAGAATGTAATTGGTCGGCGTGATTTTGCCAAAAGCAGAACGGATTAAAAGGTCATATAATAAAGTCTGCGTATAATGATTATGGCTTATTCCATAGCGATTGGGCTTATAGGCTTTTCCACTTTTTAATTCGACAATTGCTGCATCGTTTTTTTCTGCTTCATTATTTTGATAAAAAACATCAAGCCTTCCTTGTAAACCAAATTTTTCGGAATAAAAAGAGGGCTCTATGTAACATTTATCTTTTTGAATATCCTGTTTTTCAAATTGCTCCAACACCATCTGTTTGAGCGTGACATAATGCTTTTGTGATTTACCATGAATCTCATAAACTTGTTTGTCTTCGAATAGGGTAAAGGCTAATGGATTTAATTGGAAAACATGGGAGAATAATTCTTTAAAGGTTACTTCTGGATTGGTCATTAATTCATCCAAAAAATAATTGGCTATATTTCCCAACATCAACGGAACACTACTTTCAAAAGGCGTAAATCGTTTTAACAAATGCAATAAAGCTTCTGTTCCTGTATCTTTAAAACATTCCGCAACTGCGGTTACATCAATCAAATAATCTGGTTCTATGACAAATCCTTTTGGACGATAAATGCCTGCTTTGTCAATTTCTACATCCAATAAATTCATCATTACCGGAAATTCAAACCCTCTTTTTAAAGCTCTAATCGTTGGATTAAAATTTTCATTTCTTTCTGGAATACTATACTGCACTCGAATTTCTTCGCCTACTCCATTTTGGTCTTGGGCGATGATTTGATTATTCGCTTCATCATCTGCTAAGGCAACGATTCTCACTTTTGCTCTATATTCTTTGACTTCGACAGGAGCAGTTTTGTAGAAACCTTTGGGCGGTAATATTTTTTGAATGTCGGAAGGAATATCTATCGAAAACAAGGCGGCAATACTTTCACTAACGGCTTTTAATCCTAATGGATAATAGACCTTTTCTAAAGTTGCATCATCTATTTTTTTAGACCGAAAAACCTTTTGACCATTAATCCTAAAATGATGAATAAAAAAACGAATCTGTTTGCTGATTTGGAATCGCTGACTAGCAAAGGATATGCGAGAAAAGAGCGTGGTAAATAAGACTTTTTCGTCTCTCGTTGCTTCTACAAAAGATTGACTTAGTAGTCTATACAATGCTTCTACTCGTTCCGAAGCGGAAAGAGTAGCGTTATTCGTGATTTTTTGTAGTTCTTTAAATAATAAGGTGCCGACTTGCTTATTTCTCATAGGAGTTTATGGGTTATGAGTAGTGAGTTATGGGTTCTCAACAAAACACACAACTCACTACTCAATTACTTCTGCTCTAAAAATTCATCTGTAAAATGCTGTATTCTTTTTGACTGTGCAAACTTTTTCTTGTTATAAGTTTTGGATTCTCCTTTGGGAATGGATAAAGAAGTCCAGTTTTCGCCCGCTATCATTCTTCCAATAAAAACAATTTGCCCTACATGGTAGGCATAATGTGCCAGTTGCCGATTAATTGCTTCGGTCACCGTATGCCCCATATTTCTGATGTAAATGGTTTGGGTCATTTGGTCTGCGGACAAGGGATTGATATTATCAAACAAGCATTTCCAGCCAGCTTCCCATTTTTCTAATAATTCTGCTTTGGTTTTAATCGTCGCTTCAAATTCTCCATCTCTATCTCTAAAACCTTTTTCTCCATCGGTCGTGAGAAAATCAGTCCATCGAGACAACATATTACCCCATATATGTTTGACAATAATGGCAATACTATTACTTTCGGGATTGTATTGCCAGAAAAGGTCCTTTTCTTTGAGTTGCGCAAACGTCCAATCACCTAGTTGTTTGTAATAAGCAAATTGCTTTTTGACACTTTCAAGATATTTGGTATCCATATTTTTAAGATTTAGGTGAGTGGGGAGGCTAATAGGGGTAATGAGGTTAACCTTATAAACCTTATAAACCTTATAAGGGTTTTCTTATAAAAATTCTATACCTGGCGTTCCTAACAAATTTTGCCGTATCGAACGGCAAAATTTGTAAAAAGGGATTTAATGGGTGAGCTAAAATTGATTTTCAAAGAAAATCAATTTTAGCTCACCCTTTAAAAACCCTTTGTTGATTTGATTGGACTCGATGTCCAATCAAATCAATACTAACGCAGGTGTTTTCATTTTTATAAGAAAACCCCCCGATGTCCAAAGTTTGCACGATACCGACATTTCAAGTTTTCAACTTGAAATCAATATCTTTTACGTTTTCA
>CALLVC010000148.1 GCA_938010785.1 uncultured Saprospiraceae bacterium | reverse complement strand
TCTGTTGGTGAAAAGTCAAACGTTTCCACTATTTGACCAGAGACATTATAGACATGGACCGTTTTTATGGCGCTTGTGCTCGGTGTTTCAATAAAAATCAATCCTTGACTTGGATTAGGGTAGACTTGTAGTTCTTCCAATACCTCATTAATAGCACCTTGTGTATTAGGCAAAGTAAGCCTTTCGGTATCACAATTTGCTGGATTTATTTCGCATGGTTCGGGAGCAAAATTGCCACCACAATTCCAACTATCAATCATGCCATTACTATAAAAGTCAAGACAGTTAAAACCTGGTCCACTCGTACACCATGTTGCACCATTCGAATTGTAAAGAACAGAAGCCGAAGGAGTAATTACATAAACAAAATTACTAGAGCCTGTTCTATGTATTTCTATAGAGGTGCCAGAACAATTAGAGAAGTCCACTAAATCAGACAACCAAGGATATTCAGCTAAAAAACTAGGTGTCGTTTCTGGAGCGGTTACAACAAATGGTCCACCTGTATTATTACACCCATCCCAGACTAAATCGCCAATAGTGTTGTCAAAAAATGGATTAGGAGGAACTGTTTCTATGCTTCTTATATTTCCTTGACAATCAAAAATAGTCCCTGTCCCTCTAGAACAACATAAGTAACCACTATAGACGTAATACCCACTAAAATCGGGACCATCATAGCAGTATACCTTTACACCACATTCACAAATAGCTTTATACAAGTCAGTAATTTTTGTAAGACTAGCATCTCCGTCAGGACAACAATTGCCACCGCCACTAGTAGGACCACATATTCTAATACAACAAATTCTATAACAATTGCAGAACGGGTCGTAATAAGTTACACTGTAATATCGGCAGTCATTAGGTGCAGGTTCAGGAATGATTATTTGGTTATTACTGGTGTTGAGAACACTACCTGTAGCATCATCAACCCACTTTAAAATATCAGAGCTATTTACGCCGCTTAAGGAAAGTACATAATTACTTCCATTTGGAGAGGCGATTATTTGACTGCAGTCTAATGGGTTGTCTATATATACCCATCTACAACAAAATAATTCACAACCATTGCTATCACGATATTTATAACAGATTAAGAATCTTCCGACAAAAGGAAAGCGATAATCGGTTATTGTTCTGCCAGACCCTATAACAGTGATATTACTATTGTTATCAACGATTTCCCATGTTCCGTTACTTGGTAAATTCGTAGGAACGTTTAATCGGTAGGAAAGGCCTCCTATTGATGTGTTGTAATTGTAATTTATAAAATTACAATCTTGCGTCCCAGCAGTAATGTTATTGTTAGGCGAAGGAGAGCAAGGATTTTCACATATCTCAATACAACAGATTCGATAACATTCAGAAAATGGGTCATAATAGGTAACACTAATATTTCGGCAATTACCCGGAGTAGGTACGGGAATGACAATTTCGCTACTATTGGTGTTCAATACAGCTCCAGTCTCATCATCCACCCATTGTACAATATTGGAACTGTTGATATTATTGAGGAATAGCGAATAATTATTCCCATTTTTATTAGCAAGAATTTCGGAGCAATCGAAAGGATTGCCGATAAAGATTGTTTTACAACAGGCTACTTCACATCCATTGCTATCCCTATAGCGGTAGCAAATTGTATATTCTCCTGATGATGGAAATGTATAGGTTCTGCGGAAGCCGCTGCCTAAATTTAACTCCGTTCCGTTCCTAATAGCCACCCATGTTCCAGATGAAGAAAGATTGGTACTGAATTCATACCTTAAGCTACCGTTGGAACCAGTGTAATCAAAGAATAAATTATCACAATCAATGTCTGAAGAAGCATTGGCACACGGGTCATTATTACTACAGACAGCAGATAGTGTGTAGCTGCCGTTTTGAGAAGGATTAGGTGCGTCAAGAATTATAATATAATTGTTATCCCAATCAATAGTAACCGTTTCGTTGATAGCACCTGTTGCTCCTGCTGCACTTATACAATGAGTCCCAATCCCATCAAAACAGCGATAAATAAACATATCTATATCTGTATTCGGATTGAGTCTAAGTGTTACTGATGTACCATCTTCCACACCTGAAAGTCGATATACTACATCGTTTCCTGTGAAAGGATTGTTTGCTGCAGTGTTACCAGTAAAGTTAAAACATCCTCCTCCGGTATTGTAGGTCGGTAGCCGAAGATTATCACTTTCATTTCTAGTATCTCCACTGACGGAACTATTGCAAACAAGTGTTCGTTTACTTAAATCACAAGGAAACGTTACTGGAGGTGTCTCATCTGGCAAACAGGTAGCAATTAGTTCAAGCACATACCCTCCATTTTGACTACTATTAAACCCATCTACAAAAATTCGATAATTATCATTCCAAGAAGAAAGGTTAACTTCATCTTCATTTCCTGCGCCTCTGGTACTAGCTGCAATACAAGTTCCTCCATTCATAACAAATAAATCTAAATCTCTTGAATTGGAAGTAGCTCTTAATTTCAAAGTAACCGCCTTACTAAAGTCGTAACGGTCTCCTAGGCGATAAATATCATCCCCACCAGTAAAAGGATTGTTACTAAATCCGTTTGCAGTAAGACAATTTCTATAGGTGTTTCGGTCAAAATTATTACTACCATCAGCAGTTGTTCCTTCTCTAGTGACCGTACATTCTTCGGGAATTACTACACTTGGGTTAATTACGTCTTGGGCGAACGAAGCCTGATAACTTAGAAGTGATAGGAAGAAAAGTAAATAAAATTTTCTCATTTGTTCATATTTAATTGTTAAAAAAAAGGCATAGGGATAAAAGCCTATCTGCTACGGTATAGAGATAGAGTAAGGTGAATTCTACCAATCTTTTTAGTCTAGAAATAAGGATTAAGTATTGCTAAGACTAGCTTTTATTCGAATGCAAAATTTGTTTTAAAAATAGCACTAGGTGTTAGAAAAAAGAACCGAAAGCTTTGGTTATTGTAAAGCTACAAATCTTTATAATCGCAGTTTTTAAGATGTAAATAAATAGCTATATTCAATTTGTAATCAGTAGATTTACCTTGTAATTGGTAATTGGCACAAAAAAAGGCCTATCACATCAGTGATAGACCTCCTATATATCAAAATCATTAGTTATCAAGCAATAAGCGCCCCTTCCACTTCCATCGGCGCAGCCAATTCCTCCTCATAATAATTAGTCGCATCAAACAACAAATTGGCAAAATCGCCCACTTCCTTTTTTAATCTGTCATCACTCCAACCTAAGTATTGCTGTAAGTCCGCAAAAACGACCTCTTGAATATCATCAATACTATCAATATCAAAATATAAGCGACCTGTTCGTCTAACAAAGAAGTCGTCAGCACGATTGACCATTTCATGGTGGACACAAAACCAAGTTTCTGCACGGGCAAGTGCAATGGCTGGTGCATCCCCATCAAAATCTTTCATCTTGTCAATAATAGTTTCCGCTTGTTTGCCATAAACAGTAGCTAAATACCAGCCGTAATATTCGGTTAAGCCTAATTTTTTAGCTCTATCTTTCAATTCGTCGATGTAGGCATATACCGCCTTGGCATTGGCCAAAGGCTGTTCATTTAAGGCTATATTTTTAGTTTGACACTTTTTAAAAGCTCGTTTTTCGGTTCTAGAAAATTGCTTCAAGACCAAATCAACAATTCTTTGTGCCATCTTGCGATACCCCGTTAATTTTCCACCGGCAATAGCAATCAAACCTCTAGGAGAGATAAAAATTTCATCTTTTCGAGAAAGTTCCGAAGGAGATTTACCATCTTCGTGAATCAATGGACGCAAACCTGCCCAGTTAGATTCTAAATCGGTTATCGTCAAATTGACATCAGGGAAAATACTATTGACGGAGTTCATAATATATTCCGCATCCGCCTTGGTAGCGACAACTCGGTTTAAATCTGCTTTATAGTTGGTATCGGTGGTACCGATGTAGGTTGTTCGACCTCTTGGAAT
>CALLVC010000147.1 GCA_938010785.1 uncultured Saprospiraceae bacterium | reverse complement strand
GGGTTTTCTTATAAAAATGGAATATCTGAGCAAATGTTGATTTTCTGGGACATTCCCGAAATAAATTCGGGACAGGCAGAGTCCCAGAAAATCAAAAAAGGGTTTTAAAGGGTGAGCTAAGTATTTTTATAAGAAAACCCTCAAGGCCGTTAGGTTAAGCGAATAAAGAAAGAGGTGCTTACAAAGAACCGCTTTCTATGAGCTCCGTAGAAGGCGATTCTTTGAAAGAATCTCCTTCTTTTTGTCAGAAAAAACACTTAGCCTGACGGCCTGGCTGAAAGTTTCAAATATCAAGAAGGAAATAATATCAACTTTTCAGATTTTAATAATGAGAAGTATGTTAGAGAAATTCTTGCGCTAAAAGCTGGAATTAGTTTTTAATTGAATGTGTGACCATAAACACCAAACTCTTACAGAATTAGAAAAATGGAATACCTACCTACAAATACTCATTGTTATTCATTCATGTTTTCATCTAAAAAAAATTCTGAAAGACAAATTCCTAATATAGTTATGTGAAAATTCCTGATATTAAGGTATAATTCTTAAATTTGGTCAACCAATTTTTTTGTACAATATTTAATTTCTAAATTTGGTCAACCAAATTTTCAAACAAAATACTGTTTACAACCATTTTTAATAGTTAATTATGCCAATCAACAAATTACTCTTTACGCTACTCTTTTGCCTAGTAAGTTCCTTAGGATATACGCAAGTGGTAACTAACGCTACAGCATTAAATAATGCCATAAACGCTGCTGGACCGGGAGCGACCATTACACTAGCTGATGGAATTTGGAAAGATGTTTTTATAGATATTGATAAAAATGGTACCGCATCTGCGCCAATTACGGTTACTGCCCAAAATCCAGGAGCAGTATTGATGACTGGTAACTCGAGGGTATACATGGAAGGTAATTATATAATTGTCTCAGGATTAGTTTTTCAAGACGCTGAAAATCTAGTAGCCAGTAGTTCAGAAATAGAACCCGTTTTTGAATTAAAGCGATGTAATAATTGCAAAGTTCTAAATAATAAGATTGACAGCTATAACGGCACAGAAGCACAAAAAGAGTTAAAATTCAAATGGATTCTAACAGATGGCCAACATAATGAAATTGCCTATAATTCTTTTATCGGCAAATATGGAATAGGCAGTATTATCAATGATAATAGAAATTCAACGGAGCCTGATTATTTACAAATTCACCATAATTATTTTGCTGGTAGAAGACCTATCAATGGCGTGAATGATGATAATGACCAAGACGCGATTAGAATAGGAAATAGTAGTACTTCCCTTCACGATTCTTTTACGGAAGTATATGCCAACTATTTTTATGACTTTTCTGGAGAAGTTGAAATCATCTCCAATAAATCGGGGCAAAACAAATACTACCACAACACCTTTAGAGATTACTCTGGTACTTTAACGCTTAGACATGGTAATAACTGTGAGGTATATGGCAATTACTTCTTGGCGGGAAATCAAATTTTCAGCGGCGGTATTCGGGTGATTGGAGAAGGTCATAAAATTTACAATAATTATATTGAAGATATCAATTATAGGAAACCGAGTGGTGCTGGTTCTAGTACGACTGGCGGCATCAATGTCTCCAATGGTCGGCCTAACAGTGAATTAAGTGGTTACTACCAAGTTAAAAATACGGAGATTGTCAATAATACTTTTGTCAACTGTGATTATGCCTTAAGAATTGGTACTCAAGTGAAAAGTGACCTAAGTTTAGCACCAGAAAATTTAACGGTGGCCAATAATATCATGTTCAATACAAGTATTGATGCTTATCAAATTACTACCGAACCAATTGGAAATTCCATATCTGAAAGCAACCTTACAAATATACCAGCAAGTGATGTAGCAGATGACGGAAACTTTCATAGATTGACCGATGGTAGTTCTCCTATTGATGCGGGTGAAGGCGACTATGAGTTTTTAACGCAAGATATTCTAGGAGG
This sequence comes from uncultured Saprospiraceae bacterium, assembly GCA_938010785.1. Taxonomy (GTDB): domain Bacteria; phylum Bacteroidota; class Bacteroidia; order Chitinophagales; family Saprospiraceae; genus JAFMDF01. The sequence continues at coordinate 5,018 of CALLVC010000147.1, read as the reverse complement.
TAACCGAGGTGCTAGTTATGATGCAGGGGCCGAAGAATTTGGCGCCAATGGAATAAATCTACCTTATAGAACAGAAGATGTTGGCATTACCGTTGGTTTTGGTGCTTCATCGAATCCATCCTTATTAACTTCTGATGCTCCAATTACTTTTGATGTAAACGGAGGTACAGCAACATTTCAAGTTATTGCCAATGTTGATTGGGAAATCACGACCGATTTGCCTTGGTTAAGTTTTGATATAACTTCTGGGTCGGGAAGTAAAACAATAACCGCCACCGCAGTAGAAAATACCACAGGAGGCGAAAGAACAGGAACGATAACCATCAATGAAGTTGCTGGAGGAAATGGCTTATTTGCGGAACTTTCTACGGTCCAATTAAATACTTTTCTACCACTTGAAATTCCAATTGTTGCAACGTCTAGTGTTGGGATGCAGGATCAAGATAATATAGCGGAAGAAAATGCCTATAATGACGATGTTTCAAATTATTGGACTGGAAATCCAGATACTGACCCAGAAGTATCTATCACCTTTGATTTGGGTTGTTCTCATACCTTGACAGATATTGGAATTAATTTTTGGAAAGCAGACGAAAGGACCACTACTTTTTCGATTGCGGTATCTAATACGGTTGATGGATTATATACCACTGTCCTTGATACGGAAATGTCGGCAGACGCTAATGTAACTGTGAATACAGAACAACTATTTAGCTTAAATGCTAAAATTGGCCGCTATGTCAAATTTATCGGCATCGGCAATAGTTCATCTACCAATTGGACAAGTATTGCGAATGTAAATATCTACGGAAACATAGCTTGTGCAAGTACGACTAGTGTTTTTGACAATCAACCAGTAGACCAGAGTATCACGGTATTCCCTGTACCCACAAACGGACAGTTAAACATTTCGTCTACTGATAAGCCCCTTAATCGGATGGAAGTTTTTACGATAACTGGTCAGCAGGTATTGACTGCTGATGGTAAGGGTAGTTATTCCAAACAATTAGATGTTGCTCAATTAGATGCAGGGACTTACTTCGTAAAACTGGAAGGGATAGGACATACTAAGTTTATTGTGAAGTAGAAGTATTTAGTAGTGCTTGAATAAATACCGTGTAATAAAGTTATCAGTGATGCTGATACAATTTATTCACGGTCGGAATACCTTAAAACAAAACCTACCGCTCTCAGCCAGTTGATGGAAATTATTGACCATTAGGGAACAAAAAAATTAGTTATAATAGAGATGAATCGAAAAAAAATCGTCTAAGAAGAGCTTCCAGAACCTGCACGACTAGGCAGGCGGGCTTGAAGTTCTGGAAGCTCTATATGATTTCGAATAAAGTCTAATGAATTCGTATAAAGTCTAATGAATTCGTATAAATATGCTGAAATTTTGGTTAACAGTAGAGGAGGTGAAATAGCAGCCTATTATCCTATTCAACATCTGGTCGTCTAGCCACAACGAAACAAAACCCCTTCCCCGCCTTATAAAATAGATGGAATTAATGTACATTGCCAATCCATCAAAAGGTAAAATTATGCAAGACCAAAAAATGCTTGATTATATAAAAGCGGTAGTAAAAAATATGCCAGCCGACTGGTTAAATTTAACAACACATCGACTTGATATTTTCAACGAAAAACTCGCCAAAACTGAATTTGTAGAACAGTTTGAAAACTTGTATAAAACCAATAATTCGGCGACTTCGGCACTCCATGCTTTGCCTACTGCATTCGATTATATTCGCTTAGGGCATCCGCTATCTTGTGTATTCGAATGGACTTTAGCCAATTTATATCAACTAAGTCCTAAAAATGTCATTAGTTTTTCTTCTAAGACCATTGGCATTTTAGCGATTCTTCGAAAAAACTTATTAGCCGATAAACCTACTCAAATCGTCTATACTGGAGATTTTCCGCAGTCTATTGATGTTGAGCTATTAAAGCAGGTTTACGGATATAAATTTGAATTAAAAAAAGTAGAAAAAGCAGCAGACATCTCTGCATTCAATGGCAGTACTATTTTTATTACTCAACAAGGTGAACTTTCTACACTTCCACTATCTTCCAATATTGATTTTTTAATTTACCAACACGCTGATTTTGGTAGCATTATTTTTGTAAATAGCGACCAAAATGAAGGGTATATTTCAGAAATTCAGCATGTCCGTAGAAGAGAGACGGTTGCGATGACACCAGCTAATTGTCTGACTGCCTTAAGAATGCTAACAGAACCACTTTTGGTTGTTAAGGCTAAAAATGGAGTGGCAACCAATAAAAAACTTGTACTAGATTCCATTAAAACCATTACAGGCACAGATACTACGGCACTATTGGGTTCTAGTGGGCTATCTATCCAATATGCGATTACGATGGGGCTAATTCACGATGCCCTAGAAAAGCATCCAGGGAAAGCAATTAAAATCATTATTCCCCCCAATTGTTATGGTGGCACCAATGACCAAGCAAGACGAGTGGCTGCCTGTCTTAAAAATGTGGAAGTAGTAGATTTACCCGTAGATAGTGGTCGAGATATGGTGCAAAGTATTGACACTATTTTAGATAAATTTGCAGGCGAAGCGATTGTTCCTTACATCATCGCTGAAATTCCAACTAACCCTAGAGTGGAAGTCCCAGATTTAATAAAATTAGAAGCAGTTTTAAGTAAAAATCGGAAGGCTACAAATGGTCAATGGGCTATTGACCCCGTCTTTATTTTAGACCAAACCTTTTGTCCTAATGTCCACTTTTTAGGAGAAGGGGAAATATTATCTACGGTTAGAACCATTGCCTATGTGAGTGGTTCGAAATTTCCGAGTGGAGGGCAAGTTACCGCAGGCTATTGTGTTGCTAACAAAAAGGCAGCAGATTTGATGGAAAAAGTAAACCTACATTTACAACTTTGCGATAACGAAGCGACCGATTTTCAAATTGGCATCTTGGCAAAACAAATGCCTTCCATGCTGGAAAGAATTCAGGAAGCTTATAAAAATACTCGTGAATTTGTTAACCACATCCAAGAAACTTTACCCACCGCAAAAATTAATTTTGTCTCCCAAGCATTGGCAGCACAAGGATTTACCCCATCCGTTTTTTCCGTAAAATTGCCAACACGCGGAGCTACCCCAGAAGAAAGAGAAGCTTATGAAAGGGAACTAAATCATCGTTTAATCAATTTAATGATTTCAGAAATCCCTAATGAAAGCAAGCATTGTGTAAGTTATGGGCAACTAAAGGGCTGTTATTGGACAATACCTGCCACCTCTACGCAAGGGACAACTAAAGAAGGCGATAAAGATTATATTGTTCGGGTTTCTCTTTCTCCAAATATGGATATTGAACAGCATAAAAAGGTGTTTTCAGATTTTGTTGGACAGCTTGAGGTTTAGGGAATAGGTACATTTATCCAACTAGTGCTTTGTAAACAAAGTTTAAGCTAGTAATTGACCCCAAGAACCACGAAGTGGTTAAACAACAATAACCCCGTTTGCCCTGCCGGCAGGCAGGAAATGCGGGGGCAATAACCAATATGCACAAATATTACAACGCTGAAGGCGTTGAACGTGATTAAAATAGACAAATTCATGTTCAACTCCTCCAGAGTTGGGAGATAGGGGAGAATTATCATTATTGCCCCTGCATTTACATACAGGGCTAATCAAGTTTAACCACTTCGTGGTTGTGACATATCGTTTATTCGATTCACCCGAATTTCGTTGGTTGCGCCGAACTCACGTTTCGGGTTTATTTAAGTTCAACCAGCACGACTGCACATGCGGGCGGGTCCCTTCGGGTTTATAACTCCGTATTTTTATCAGAGATTATTAATCAAAACTATGTTTACAAAGCAACAGGATATTTCCAAAGAAATAAAAAGCAGCTAAACTTTATCTAAAAAATGAACAGTAACCAAAGAATAAAATTAGCCAATAAATCACTAAAAGGAGTCTCTATTGGAGATGCGCCATTATGTCAACAGCGGAAGAAAAAATACCAACCACTTGGTTAAATTCGGTTGAAGATTTTGAGATGAGTAAGTTTATAAGGAAGTAAGTGGAGAAAATTACTAAAAAAGGTCATTAAAGAGACCGAGGCGTTACTAAGAAATTACAGAATTCCCCTATCTTGCCCACTCACCATCTTTAACAATATATGGAAGCCTCCTTTTTAACCTCCGTTGTATTACCAGCCTCTCTCTTTATCATCATGCTAGGAATGGGCTTATCGCTGGTCATAGGTGATTTTAAAAGGATTGGATTATATCCTAAAGCCACTTTAATTGGGTTAACCAATCAATTAATTATTCTACCAATTGTAGCCTTTGGTATTGTTTCCTTATTAAATTTAGCCCCAATGGTAGCGGTAGGGTTTATGCTTTTGGCAGCCTGTCCGGGCGGCACTACCTCTAATTTAATTACCCATGTAAGTAGAGGGGACACCGCACTTTCTATTACCTTAACCGCCATTAGTAGTTTTATTTCAGTAATAAGCATTCCTTTAATTATCACTTATGCGCTGATGCATTTTGTGGGAAATGCCCAACCTATAACATTACCTTTTGCACAAACCGTCGCTCAAATTTTGGTAATCACAGTTATCCCTGTATCTATCGGTATGGCGGTAAGACATTTCTTTCCAGAGTTTGCCCAGAGAATGGATAAACCAACACGAATTTTTAGTACCATCATTTTTGTACTAATTGTCGCCAGTATCATCGCCACCAATACAGAGGTTATTAAAAAGCATTTTGTTGAATTTGCAGGAATCAGTTTATTATTAAATATTGCAACAATGGGCATTGGCTTTTTTAGTGCTAAATTCTTTAAGCTAAACTTGCCGCAAAGCATTTCCATTTCTATAGAATCAGGTGTTCAAAACGGCACTTTAGCCATCGTGATAGCCTCTAGTATTTTACAACAAAAAGAGTTGTCCACCCCAGCGGCTATTTATAGTTTGACGATGTTTATCACAGGTGGATTTATGATGTGGTATTTTGGGAGGAGGGGAAACGA
>CALLVC010000146.1 GCA_938010785.1 uncultured Saprospiraceae bacterium | reverse complement strand
TGTAGGATGTATGATTGGTATACAAAGTAAAAAGCACCTCTTCCTAATTTGGAAGAAGTGCTTTTACTTGTATTATAGGTGTTCTAAGTGTGTGGTGTGTAAAAAATAGGTATCATAGTGTGTTGGTAATATAGAACTAACTGGAAAATTTTCTTAGTTCATTACGTTGACTTTTAAAGTTGGTTTAGTTTTAATAGAGTTTCGATACTTATAATTTAGTAATTCCGTATTATTATTTTGATGGTATTTTTAGTAAGAAAGGTTAACCGTTTTAGTTTGTACTTTTTGACCAACGATTAATCTGATAGTATATTTACCAGAATCGATGTTCTCATCCCATAATACTTTTTGTGCGCCAGTTGCTTGTGCTTCATTTATTAAAGCAACAGCCTGAGAACCAGCTTTCTGAACTTCTAGTCTTACATTCGCATCAGTATTTAAATCGTAGCTGATTACGATGTCGCCGTAGTATTCACCTGCAGTAAAGTCTAAGTTGAATTCGTTGCTGATAATTACTGCTGCATCTTCTGCGTAGAAGTTTTCGTAATTCGAAGCTACTGCGTTATCATCCATAAGAGATGTCGCTGGCTCGAAAGAAATCTGAGCAGATAATAGAGTAGTTAAAGCAATAAGTACGGTTGTGAAAAAAATCTTCATTACTAAATTTTTAGCATTTTTTTGAAAAATCCCCAAATTATCGAATTGATAAGTTGCGATTTGATTAAAATGTTAAAATTTAGGATATCTGTTACAAAAAGGGATAGCTACAAATGTAACTAACAATTAAAGGATGCGAGTGGGAAAAGATAGTTGTTGAAGTAAGATTTTTTCTAAGACTAAGAGATGTGGGATTTCTTAGTTGTGGGAATAGAAAATGATAACCTTATTTCAAATGACCAAAAAATGTGGGATTTATTGGTCTTATAATAAAACAAATTTCTTATTTCGTTTTTGTTATGCTACAAAGATAGGAATCATTTTCAATTATGCAAATTATTTTTCTATAAATATTTAAAAAAATATAAATTGACAAATACCTATTTGTTTATATATATGGCAAGTACGATGCCAATTATACTGAAATTCAGTCATTTATGAAATTTTATTTAAATAAATTAAACCTTATTTTTTTAAAAAAAAATTTAGTAAAATTTTCCTAAATCATTAATAAATAATTATTTATAGTATTTTAAATTATTTAATACGATATTATTTTCCTTAAAAAAATCAATTAGTTAACAATAATAGAATTGCAATAATGGCAGGAAGTCCTTGAATATAAAAAATACTTCTTTGTACGGTCATTGCTCCATAAATTCCAGCTACTGCAATACAAGCCAAAAAGAAGATAGCTATATTTTCACTCCACTGAATATCATCGATTAGAAAAGACCAAACAAGCCCTGCTACTAAAAAACCGTTATATAACCCTTGATTGGCAGCCATCGCCTTAGTTTTCTCAAACAAGTCATCTGGAAAGCCTTTAAAAGCTTTTTTTCCATGTGTGGTCCATGCAAACATTTCTAACCATATAAAATAGATATGTAAGACGATAATAAGGGCTATGATTAAGCTTAATAGTAAATTCATTTGTTGATTTTATAATTGATTAATAACTTTTCAGTTGTATAGATACCACTATGTTAAAGGAGTATATTGACTTGAATGTTTATCGCCTAAGTAGGCGGGCGTCCCTCAGCGTCAAAAAATAAACATTATCTAGACTTCGTACAGCCCTTCATAGTAATACTGAATTATTGGCTAATTTTCGTTTTAAGTGAGTAAGGTAATAAATAAAATTCAAGTTCAAGAATCAAGTTAAAGTTAAAACTTTAAGCTACCTTCGGTGGGCATATTGAACTTGAACTTTAGACTTGCTCTTGGACTTAAAAAATATCGACAATTCGTTAGGCTTAAATTTTGTGTGAGAACCTAAAAATGGTTTTCTTTTTAAAAAAAGGACGGAGTGCTATTTTATAATTTTTATTTACCTTTGGAAATTAGCTGTGAAAACTAGCTACTGTTTATTTTAATAGCGAAGAAATCTTCCTTTAAAAATTTAAACCATTTATGAATCTATTTGAATTAAGAGGGCAGCTATCTCAAGGTCAAAAATTGACTTTAGGCTTGATAGGATTTGTCTTACTGCTTCTTTTTTGGTGGGCTTTAGCAGAAATGAAATCTGTTCAAAAACCAATCATAGAAGGATATAATACCAATTTACCTTCCTCTTTAGATACTAGTCAGGCAACTATCGCCTTTAGGGATTCTTTAATTTTAGCGGATTCCATTGCTTTTGCCAATGCCACTGAATTTGAGAAAATTTATCCTTCTATTCCGCCGCCGCATCATGTCGTAAAGGCTTTTCCATCTTTGATTAAAGATGATGGATTATGGTCTAATACTTGGCAATCCATTTGGTTAAATGTTAGAGGTTACTTTTGGGCGATATTGATTTCTTTATTTTTTGGTTTTGTTATTGGACTGATACCGTTGTTTAGAGGGCTGTTTTCAGGACAAGTGGATGCTTTACGGTTTTTACCTTTAACAGCATTGGTCGGATTGTTTACTGCATGGTTTGGGATTGATGACGGGATGAAAATTGCTTTCTTAGCTTTTGGTATCATTATCTTTTTATTGCCTGTTGTTGTGCAACGAATAGATGAAGTAAAAGCTGTTTATCTAAAAACAGTTTTTACCCTAGGGGCAACAGATTGGCAAACTATTAAAACGGTTTACATTCCCTCCGTTATGTCCCGTTTGATGGACGATATTAGAGTAATCACAGCCATTTCGTGGACCTATATCATTATTGCAGAATTATTGAATAGACAAGGTGGTATTGGGTCTTTAGCCTATATCAAAGCGCGTCAAGGACAAATGGAGAAAGTATTTGCTATTCTGATAGTGATAATAATTATTGGTTTTTTACAGGATAAGTTATTTGGTTTTTTTGATAAAAAATTATTTCCACATAAGTATAGAAAAACCCATGTGGCTGGTATCGTGGAATCTCAATATGGCATCATGGTTATTTTGATTTTAGTGTCTCTTGCATTGCTATTGACGTCTATGTTTGCGGGTTTAGAAAGCTCCATGAATTTAATGATGCTCATTGCTTTAATAGCAGGGGTTTTGATGATGTTTTACGGAGAATTCAAATTATTCAATGCAAACAAAGAGTCTTGATTAAGCTTAAATAAAAAGTAGTATTTGATTAGTAGCCTTTAGTATTTGAGGTCAACAAGCAATAATTCTAAAAAATAATTAAAATGGCAAATTTTCAAGATACGGAACTTAAAAATATAATCGACTTAAGAAATATCAAGCAAAGTTATGACGGTGGAGAAACTTGGATTTTAGAAAACCTTGAATTTCTCATTGAAGATAAACCTGCGCAAGGTCAATTTGCAGTAATCCTAGGGCCTTCAGGTTGTGGTAAATCTACGGTCCTACGATACATTGCAGGATTGCAAAAACCAACGGGAGGTACAGTGAAAATCCATGAAAAAGAAGTGGGAAAGGACAATCGAGTTAGTATGGTTTTTCAACAATATTCTTCTTTGCCGTGGATGACCGTTTTGGATAATGTAAGTTTAGCATTGCGTTATAAAGGCATGTTGAAAGCAGAAAGAGATGAAAAGGCAATGGAAATGATTGAATTAGTTGGGCTTGCAGGACATGAGCAGAAATATGCGCAATACCCGACCTTATCTGGTGGACAATTACAGCGAGTAGCGATTGCCCGCAGTCTTTTAGCGAATCCAGAAATATTGGTGATGGACGAACCTTTTGGAGCTTTAGATATCGGCACTCGAATCCAGATGCAAGATTTATTATTAAAACTTTGGCATCAATTTCATCCGACAATTATTTTTGTGACCCACGATATTTCAGAAGCTGTATATCTAGCGGATGATATTTATATCATGAAAAAAGCGCCTTCTAGGTTTGTTGAAAAAATTCATGTTGATTTGCCCTTCAATCGCACTAGGGAGACGAAAAGAGAGGCTCGTTTTGAAGAATTAGTGCATCAAGTAGAAGATAAAATGGTAGAGGTCGCTACCGCAAAGTAGTTTTTAGTGATGAGTGGTAAATGATTAGTAGATTTACCACTCACCACTAACAACTCATCACTAAAAAAAACTATTCCGTTATCCCCATCAAATCCAAGAGAAAAGCATATTCCATAGCGGTTTCCTTGAATCGTTCAAATCTTCCAGAAGCTCCACCATGACCTGTTTTCATATTGGTATAAAGAAGTAATAGGTTTCTTCCTTTTTTCATATCTCTTAATTTAGCCACCCATTTTGCAGGTTCCCAATATTGTACTTGAGAATCATGCAATCCCGTCGTTACTAAAAGGTTAGGGTAAGTTTTATTTTCTATATTATCGTATGGAGAATAAGACTTGATATAATCATAGTATTTTTTCTCTTTGGGATTTCCCCATTCGTTGAATTCACCGGTGGTTAAAGGAATACTTTCATCGAGCATGGTTGTTACTACATCCACAAATGGAACCGCTGCAATAACTCCTTTCCAAAGTTCTGGGCGCTGATTAATAATGGCCCCCATTAATAGACCGCCAGCACTGCCGCCCATGGCGAAAAGTCGTTTTCTACGAGTATAGTTTTTATCTAATAAATATTCTGCACAGTCAATAAAATCGTTGAAAGTATTCTTTTTCTTGAGCATCTTTCCATCATCATACCAATGACGACCCATTTCTTCACCACCTCTAATATGTGCGACGGCGTATGCAAAACCTCTGTCTAGCAGACTTAATCGGACAGAGCTGAAATAGGGTTCCATCGAATGGCCATAAGACCCATAAGCGTAGAGTAGGAGAGGAGACTTCCCATTTCGACGGAAACCTTTTTTGTAGACAATTGATATAGGTACTTTTACGCCATCTCTGGCTGTAGCAAAATGCCTTTCGGATTTATAATTTTTACTATCAAAATCTCCGATGACCTCCTGTTGTTTTAGTAACTTCAATTTTTTATTGACCATATCATAGTCAAAAACAGAAGTAGGCGTTGTCATGGAAGTAAAACCAAGTCTTAAGATATCCGTGTCAAATTCATAGTTAGCTGAAGTAGACGCCAGAAAGGCTTCTTGACCAAAATCGACATAATGTTCTGCTCCTTTCCAAGGCTTAATTCGAATTTGTGTAATCCCATTGATTCTTTCAGCTAAAACTAGATAGTCTTTGAAAATATCCATTCCTTCTAACAACACATCTGACCGATGTGGGATAACTTCTTTCCAATTGGCTTTTTCCGTTGCCTTTTCAGAAGTTTCCATCAATCTAAAATTCTTAGCAGCTAAATTGGTATGTACAAAGAACTTATCTTCAAAATGACCTATGCTATATTCTAGCTTGTCTTCTCTTTTTTGAAAAATGCGAAATTTATTATCGGGTTGGTCTGCTTCTAAAATTCGATATTCAGTGGAAATGGTCATTGCGGCTACAATGACTAGATATTTTTTGGATTTGGTTTTATAAATACCTGTTCTAAAGGTCTCATCCTGCTCGTGGTAAATTTCCACATCTTCACTTGGGTTTGTGCCTAGTTTATGTTTAAATATTTTAAAAGGTCTTAAAGCTTCATCTTTTCTAGTGTAAAAGACTGTCTTATTATCGTTTGCCCAGATTGCAGAACCAGTTGTATTTTCAATTCTGTCAGATAAGTATTCTCCTGTTTTTAAATTTTTAAATCTAAGCGTATAAATTCGCCGACTTACAGTATCTTCTCCAAATGCTAAAATTTCATTATTGGTACTCACACTTGTTCCTCCAACTGCATAGTAATCAAAATCTTTCGCCAACTCATTGACATTAAGCATGATTTCTTCAGGAGCAGATAAGGTCTCTTTTTTCCTAGCGTGAATTGGATATTCTTTTCCCTCTTCATATCGAGTAAAATAATAATACCCATCTTTTTTATAAGGGACGGACATATCTGTTTGTTTAATACGTCCTACGATTTCTTTGAATAAAGAAGCTTGAAAATCTTCGGTATGAGACATGATTGCCTCCCGATAAGTATTTTCTTTATTTAAATAATCAATTACATTTTGGTCTTCTCGATTATTAAGCCAGTAATAATTATCAATTCTTGTGTCTCCATGAATACTTAATTCTTTTGGATTTTTTTTGGCCTTAGGTGCTCTTGGTCTTTTAATTTTTGACATATACTTTATTGAATTAGAATTGTGGAACTATCATCCACATAGATTTGCTATTGCTTAAATGATAGAATATGGAATTATTCTTTGCCCTGAACTTGGAAATAAATCTTAGACTGCCAAATTATATATTTTAAATCATTTTGAGGGGAATCGATTAGAATATTTGACCTTATTTTGAAAAATAATTTAAAATTGAAGTAAACGCTAAAACATGTTAATAAATTATATTTGTTTACTACTTTACATATTAAAAAAAATATAAATTAATAAACACTTGATTCGTAAGACATTTAAGTATTCAGAATAACAGCGATTTAAAAATATAAAAAAATAGTATTTGAAAAATTTTACTTTTTAATTAAATCTACCTACTTTTGTACAAAGCTATTTAATTAGCGTACCACAAACTCAATCTTTTACTTAAGGTTTAAACAAAGACTACGTCCATTACTACCCAATTTAATGAGTGATTTATTTGTTTTAAGTAATCGCTCCCCCTCATTTATTATAGTTAAAACAGGCTAAAAAGTAAAAAAATGATTTTCAAAAAGCAGTTATACTGTCTTTTTTGTAATTCATTTTGAGAAAATCAAATTTCTAATAGCTAAAATGGTAAACTGTTCTAAAATGTTATTTGATTGATAATTACCCACTAGTTATCATCGTATAATAATCAGCTTTCCTATTACTAATTTTGATTTTTCCATCTTTACTTTCCCCATCCTTATCCTGGAATACTTTCGATAGGTTATCACCTCGTAAGTCAATTTACATAATCAATATCCAAACTATATGGCTATTGGCTCATTTTCGATGAATTTATTTGTTGACAAGAAAGCTAATAACCAAACTATTTTTCTCAAAATTAAAAAGTGACATAGGAATGGAAGTACTATATCCAAAAAAAATTCATTCCTAAAAAAAAGTAGACCATAATTCAGTGATTGTAAAGTAAATGGAAAAAATCCTAGCATTTATCCCAAATCTTTCTTCACAACTTTTGTCACTTGTGTTATACGGAATTAATCCCAGTTAGAACATAATCCAACGTAGATTTTAAGTATCCCAAATTCACGTTCCGATTATGAGAATTCTCTTGACATTTGCTTTTTTCTTACTCTGTGGAGTGGGGATAAGCGCTCAAAAAATCTACCGCGTCAATACGACGGATGATGTAGATGATGGGCAATGCGATAATACGCATTGCAGCCTGCGAGAGGCTATAAATGGTGCTAATACTGATGGTATTGCTAGCCTTTTATGGTTCGAACTCAATGGTAATGGACTTAAAGTAATTAACTTAGAGTCCGCACTACCTGCTATTACAGAAGATAATCTGTTAATAGATGGTACTACTTTGGCAAGTAACTTACCTACTGCTGGTAGATTGATAATTGATGGTCAAGCTTTAGTTGATAACTGCTTTGACATCAAATCTACTGGTGTCCGTATATATGGTTTCCAAATTCAAAATTTTAAGGAAAGTGCTATTCTTATCAAAAACGCTTCTTTAGATACGCTTAAAGAAATTACGATTGGTAGAAGAAAGCAAGGAAATATTTTTGTAAATAATGGCTATGCTGTAAATGCAGAGAACGTTTCTAAACTAGTTTTTCAGGCAAACTTGGTTGGCACAAATATGAATTTCGAACAAGGGTTTGGAAATCGAAATGGCGTTTTTCTTAAAAATGATTGGGATTCTTACGAAGGTGCATTGATACAAATAGGTGGAAAGATTGATGAATTGGAGCAAAATTATTTTGTGAACTGTTCTGAAACGGCGATTGATATGACTTACCACGGTGCTGGAATAATTGAAGGAAATGTTTTTGGTACGGGAAGAATGAGGAACGAAAGAATGGGTAATAATATAGGAATTAATATTGCTAATCTACATGGAAGAATAGACATAGGTGGAAGTCCTAATACTAAAAATACTTTTGCTCATAATAATAGTGCCGTAATTGTCAATAGAAATAACTTTGTACGAGTTAGTGAAAATAGTTTTTATTGTAATGATTTAGGCTTAAGTATCATAGATAATGCACATCCTATTCCTGTAATTGGTCTTGGTGATGTTTCTATTTTATCTGGTCAGGCACAACCGAATGATTTCGTAGAAATCTATGTGACCGATGCCGAAACTTGTAATAGTCAAGACTGCCAAGGGATGACCTATTTAGGGGTAACTAGAGCAGGTGCAGATGGTATCTGGGAATTCAGCGGTGCCTTTAAATATGGTCAGCAAATGGTCGCATTGTCTAGAAATAATGGTCGCCAATCCATGTTTTCCGAATGTTTTAGATTGTGTCCTGCCATCATTGAATCCGAAGTAACCAATGCTGGTCCTTACTGCTCAGATGATGTCATCCAATTGTCTTTGGAACCTGCTTTCACTGGAAATCAATGGATTTCAAATTTCACCAATGAAGATATTACCTATGACTGGATAGGGCCTAATGAATATGCGTCTAACGAGCAAAATCCCGAAACGGCTACTCAAGGAGGAACCTATATCGGACAAGCTTATTTATTTGGTTGTCCTTCTATTCCTGATACAACGGAGGTGTTGGTCACTAATTTGAAGGCGGAAATTGAAGGGGATGATTCCTATTGTAGAGCTGAAAACATAACTTTAAATAGCAATATTACTGCCAACGCAAGTCAAATTAGTTACCGTTGGACTGGACCAAATGGTTATACTTCGGTTTTTAAAAATCCTACGGATGTTAAAGACTCAGGGGAATACAACTTGGTGATTTCTGGTAATGGATGTCAATCTGAAGTAGCATCTATTACTATCGAAAATCATTTTCCAGAACCTTATTCCTTAGGTGAAGCCGCAAATATATGTGAGGGTGAACCAGTTAATTTAACACTTCCTACTTTTAATAGTTATCAATGGTCTGGAGATTTTGATTTGGCTTGTGATACTTGCCAATCTATTTCCTTTGTACCTACCCAAAGTGGAAATTTATCAGTAAATCTTGGTCCTACAGCTACTTGTTACGCTTCTGCAAATCTGGCAATTGAAGTGGTAAGTTCAGTTAGTAATACCCAAGAAAGAATTTTATGCCCAGGCAGTAGCCTCAATTTATTGGCGCAAAATATTACAGAACCTGGTATTTATTCTTCAAAATATATTGGCGCTAATGGCTGTGATTCTACCCAAACTTTTATTGTCGTTCAACCAGAAGCAAATACGGTTTATGAATCAAAGACCATTTGCGAAGGAGAAACCTTCCTACAATTTGGTCAAACTTACACGACTTCTGGTACCTATCAAGCTAATTTTACAGGAGCCAATGGCTGTGATTCTACGCACACCGTAGCATTGACGGTTCTCAGTAAAATAACTACAGAGGCAACCTATGCTATTTGTGCAGGAGAATCCATGTCGATTTTTGGAACGGAGATGATGGAGACTACGACCCAAACCCAGACATATACTGGAACCAATGGCTGTGATTCCATTCATACTATTCATCTTTTGGTAAAAGAAACTTATGATGAAGTTGATAAAATTACTTTATGTGCTGGAGAAACGACGAATATTTTAGACGGGATAGAGGTTACAGAAAGTGGGGTTTTCGAAAAAGCATTTGTTTCTAGTCTAGGCTGCGACTCAGTAGTGATGATTGAAGTAGAAGTCTTGGAATCCATTTCTTCTGTCAATGTCATCACGATGTGTGATAAAGACGCAGTTGCTTCCTTTGGGGATTTGAACGCAGTACCTGAAGATTCTGAAGTTGTTTATACTGCTCAATCTGGTTGTGATTCTATCAGTTATGTTTCCTACAACATTACCATAAGCCAAGAAACGGAAGAAGCGGTGACCATCTGCTCGTCTGACCAATTCCTAATTGATGGAAAAGAAATAACAGAATCGGGCAAATACGTCAACACCTATTCCGCTGCCAATGGTTGTGACTCGACTCATATTGTAGACTTAAAAATTCTCTCTCCATCAATAGTAGAAGAATCTTTTGCTATTTGTGCAGGAGAATCCATGTCTATTTTTGGGATGGAAATGACGGAGACAACGACTCAAACCCAGACATATACTGGAACCAATGGCTGTGATTCCATTCATACTATTCATCTTTTGGTAAAAGAAACTTACGATGAGGTTGAAAAAATTGTCTTATGTGCTGGAGAAACGACGAATATTTTAGACGGTTTAGAAGTTACAGAAAGTGGTGTTTATGAGAAAGGATTTGTTTCTAGCCTTGGTTGTGATTCTATGGTGATGGTTGAAGTGGAGGTTCTAGAACCAATTAATTCTTTCAATGTCATTACTTTATGTGATAAAGATGCAGTTGCTTCCTTTGGGGATTTGAATGCTGTACCTAAAGACTACGAAGAAGTATATACAGCACAATCTGGCTGTGATTCGACCAGCTATGTTTCTTATAATATTACGATTAGTCAAACAACTGAACAGTCTGTGACTATTTGCGCTTCCGACCAATTTCTAATTGATGGACAAGCAATCACAGAATCTGGTAGATATGAAACCACTTATGCCGCAGCAAATGGTTGCGACTCTACGCATTCAGTGGAATTGACCGTTTTAGCACCTATTGCAGTTGAAGAATCCTTTGCCATTTGTGCAGGAGAATCCATGTCGATTTTTGGAACGGAGGTGACGGAGACAACGACACAAACACAGACCTTTACAGGTGCAAGTGGTTGTGATTCTATTCATACCATTCATCTTTTAGTCAAAGAAACTTATGAAGAGGTTGATAAAATCACTTTATGTGCGGGTGAAACGACGAATATTTTGGATGGGGTAGAAGTTACTGAAAGTGGGGTTTACGAAAAAGGATTTATTTCTAGTCTTGGTTGTGATTCTATGGTGATGGTTGAAGTGACCGTGATGGAACCGATTACTTCTCATAATATTATCACGATGTGTGAGGACGAGGCCATTGCAGTTTTTGGAGAGGAGAGTGCTATTCCTAGTGACTATGAAGAGCATTATACTGCTCAATCTGGTTGTGATTCGACTCATTACGTTTCCTATAATATCACCACGAGTCAAGAAACGGAAGAAACTGTAATGATTTGTGCATCTGACCAATTCCTACTGGATGGAAAAGAAATAACTGAATCAGGTAGATATACTTCTTCTTTTATCGCTGCTAATGGATGTGATTCCATGCACATTACCAATGTTACGATAATGGAAACGCTGATTACTTCGGCTACTTACGAACTGTGCCCTGGAGAACAGATGGATGTATTCGGGGAAATGGTCAATGTGTCTGGTACTTTTTCTAACAATTTTTCTTCTACTAGTGGTTGTGATTCTTTACATACAATAACTGTTTTTGTCAAAGAAAGCCAAACCACGGATGAGTCTATTACTATCTGTGAAGGCGAATCAATTACTGTTTTTGATAAATTAATTAGCTCGGATGACCAATTAAGTCGTACTTTTTCTGGAACGAATGGCTGTGATTCTACCCATACGGTGCAAGTGAATGTGCTGAAGAAAGTGTACGCTGAAACCAATCAATCTTTGTGTCAAGCAAATTGTATTACCCTTTATGGTGCAACTGCTTGTGGAAACAATATTTTCCAAGAAACCCTTACCGCTAGTTCAGGTTGTGATTCTATCCACACCGTCAATTTAACGATTACAGAAGCAGAAGAGGTCATAATCGAATATACCCTTTGTGAAGGAGATTCCATTGAAGCTTTAGGTGGTTTTCTAAAAGAAGCGGGTACTTTTTCAACAACCTTTAGTACAAATAGTGGCTGTGATTCTATTCACACCGTCAATTTAAAAATTAGCGAACCTACTACAGTTATTAGGGATTATATGCTATGTCCGGGAGATTCTCTGGCGGCATTAGGGACTTATATTAAAGAGGCTGGTACCTTTTCGGAAACTTTTACTGCGGCTAATGGCTGTGATTCTACGCATACAGTAAATTTAGTGCTTTCAGAATCAATTGAAGTTGTTTCAGAATATATACTATGCGAAGGAGACTCCTTATCGGCTTTAGGTACATTTATAAAAACCGAAGGGGCTTTTTCGGAGACTTATACTAGTAACAGTGGCTGTGATTCTACTCATACGGTAGTTGTTAATTTTACAGAGCCTATTTCTGCGAATATTACCACCAATCCAGCCTGTCCAGAAGATGCAAATGGAGCAATCCAATTAGCGGTATCAGGAGGTTTTGCACCCTATCAAATTGAATGGAATGGAGCTAATATTGGAACAGCTACAGGAATGGATAATCTTTTAGCTGGAGAATATTCAGTAGCTATTATTGATTCTATGGGCTGTCAATGGGAAGAGCAAATTACGATTGAATCTGCTCAAAAACCTACTTTTGAAACTGCTGTTATGGATGTTAGTTGTTTTGGAGATACCGACGGAAGTATTAGCTTATCATCAGCTGAAGGAATTGAATTTAGTTTAGACGGAATTAATTTTAGCCAGAATCCTATTTTTTCTGACCTTCGACCTAGTCAATATGAAGTGAGCTTTAAAGATGCATTAGGTTGTGTTTTTTCAGAATTGGTACAAGTTGCTGAACCTGTTCAGATGGAAGTCAGTTTACCAGATGTAACGACGATTAATCTAGGGACTTCCTTAACCTTAGAACCCAATGTAATTACTTCTAGTACAGTAAATTATGAATGGTTAGATTCTGAGACTTTAAGTTGTTTAGCATGTGAAAATCCAGTGGCAACGCCTGTTAAAGATACTAAATATACGGTCACTGTATATGACGAGAATAATTGCGAAAGCCAAGCAGAAACATGGGTGAAAATAGAATTTAACAAAGGCGTTTACGTACCAAATGTTTTTAGTCCTGACAATAATGGGGAAAATGATATTTTTACCATCCAAGCTGCCGATGGTCCTATAGAGGAAGTAGCATTTTTCAAAGTATATGACCGTTGGGGAACCCTTTTATATGAAGCCAATAATTTTCATCCAAATGACGAAGGATTTGGTTGGAATGGAACCTATAGAGGGCAAGAAATGGGAGTGGGTGTATATATATATGTAGCGGTCGTAAAGTTTAAAGATGGAAGTGATATACAGTTACAAGGGGACGTTACCTTGATAAAATAGCAAGCTTAAAAATTGGCCGTAATTTCAATCAAATCCCACCAATACAACCAATCTTTAAACTTTAATCTACCGCCAACTGCCCATTGCTTACTGCAAACTGCCAGCCGCCTACTGAATACTAAAAGTCAATCCTGCATTATCCTGCAAACGGTCCAAAAGCGCATCCCCCATAGCCGTTGCAGGGGTTAACATACCTGCCATATCTGGTAAATCATCCAAAGCCAAACAAATGGCGCTTTCTGCTATCATTTTAGAAGTAGAACCATAACCGGGGTCTCTATCTCCCGTTACCTTTCCACGAATTGTAGAGCCATCTGGCATATTACCAATAAATAATAGGTTATAAAAACCATTTTCGCGTTCTTTTTCGTTTGGACCT
>CALLVC010000145.1 GCA_938010785.1 uncultured Saprospiraceae bacterium | reverse complement strand
AGAACACAAGACAAAAATAATAACGATAAATTCATTTCTATCAATGGCGGTATCAATGAAATGGCGGTGTCGCCTAATGGAAAAGAAATTGCTTTCATCGCTAGGGGAGAGGTCTTTGTTACTTCTGTAGGAGAATCATTTACTAAAAGGTTGACCAACACGCCCGAACAAGAACGATTTGTAGCTTGGGGACCCGAAGGAAAATCTATTGTCTACAGCAGCGAGCGAAATGGCAAATGGAGTATTTTCAAAACAGAAAAAACGAGAAAGGAAGAACCTTTTTTCTATGCGGCTACATTGATTAAAGAATCGCCTGTTATTGAAAATGAAACCGATAATTATTTAGCACAGTATTCTCCCGACGGAAAACAACTAGCTTTTATAGAGGGTAGACGCACCTTGAAGGTCATGAATATGGCGACTAAAAAAGCAGTGACCTTATTGACCCCAAAGGATTTATACCATATGCGTGATGGAGATAAATATTTTACTTGGAGTCCAGATAGTAAATGGTTATTAGTTGATTGGGGTTTATCCTTAAATAATAATGAGGTATTGCTAATGGCAGCAGATGGTTCTAAAAGAGTTAATTTGAACGAGAGTGGTTATTATGATGGCAGTCCAAAATGGGTGAACGAAGGAAAACAAATGATTTGGTTTAGTAACCGAAATGGCTTAAAATCTTATGCTACAAGTGGGCGAACAGAAAATGATGTTTACAGTATGTTCTTTACCCAAGAAGCTTGGGATAAGTTCAACTTGGATGAGGAAGATTATAAATTACAAAAAGCAATAGAGGAAATAGAAAAAGAAGAAAAGGAAAAGGCGGAAAAAGAAAAAAAGAAAGCTAAAGAAACTGCTGAAAAAAATAGCAAGAAAAAGAAAAAAAGTAAGAAGGCAGAAGCGGATAAAGAGGAAGCCGACGATGAAGACGAAGTGAAACCATTGACCTTTGATTGGGACAATATGAAAGACCGAACAAGTAGAATGACTATTCACTCTTCTCGATTAGGAGATGCGGTCTTATCAAAAGATGGAGAGAAATTGTATTATCTATCTCAGTTCGAAAAAGGCATGAATTTATGGAGCACCAATCTTCGAACAAAAGAGACTAAAATGATTCTAAAATTAGGAGCTAATTTTGGCAGATTGGAATGGGACAAAGACCGAAAAAACCTCTTTTTATTGAGCAGCGGTAAGATTTCTAAAATTGACCCTGAAAAAGAAAAGAAAGAAGCGGTAAAGATTAAAGGGGAAATGGAATTTGATGTAGCGGCCGAAAGACAGGCAATGTTTGACCACGTATGGATTAGAACCAACGCTATTTTTTATCACTCCAACTTTCATGGCATTGATTGGAATCAGATGAAGACGGAGTATGAAAAATTTATCCCGCATTTGGGCAACTCCTTTGAAGTGACTGAGATGTTGTCTGAGATGTTGGGTGAATTAAATGTCTCTCATGCAGGTGCAAGGTATGGCGGACATAAGGTGTCCAATGCAGATGCGACGGCTTCTTTAGGTATTTTTATGAATTATAAACATACTGGAGATGGTATCTTAATTGATGAAATCATTAAAGGAGGACCTTTGGATAAAGCCAATATAAAAGCTAAAGCAGGGATGATAATTGAGAAGATTGATGGCGAAACCATTAGTCAAAATGAAGATGTCGCTAAATACCTAAATCGAAAAGCTGGTGATTTTACCTTATTAGAAATAGTAGACCCTGCGACCAAAAAGAGAGAAATGGTCCGAGTGAAACCGATTTCATTGGGAGCGGAAAATCGCCTTTTATACAAAAGATGGGTGAAAATTAATGAAAAAGAAGTAGCTGAAAAGAGTAATGGACAACTGGGATATGTGCATATTCCCGGCATGGGCGATGGCCCTTATCGAAGTATCTACCAAGATATGATGGGTAAATATTTTGATAAAAAAGGAATGGTGGTGGATACTCGTTTTAATGGCGGAGGTGATTTAGTAGCCGATTTGGCAATGTTTTTTACTGGGGTACCGTTCATTAGCTACGAGATAGAATCAAGAGTAGTCGGCGGAGAACCTACTTCTCGTTGGACGAAACCAACTTTAGCTATTTTTAATGAAAGTATGTATTCCGATGGTCATTGTTTCGCTTGTGGTTATTCTGATTTAAAAATTGGAAAGACGGTCGGGATGCCTGTACCGGGAACCTGTAGTTTTGCAGGTTGGGAAAGATTGCCTGACGGGTCGGTGTGGGGCGTTGTTCCTGTAAGTGCTAAAGATATTAATGGGAATTGGATGGAGAATAACCAAACAGAACCAATGATTAAAGTTAAAAATATGCCCGGTCAAATTGATAAGGGAATTGACCAACAGTTAGAACGAGCGATTGAGGAAATGTTGAAGGATGTGGAGGAGTGATTAGTATTTGTGGGGGCATTTCCAATTTATGATTTTTTGAAGCAATAAGACAAAATGTCCTATAAAAATTAGCCTGCAACCATTTAAAAAATAGCCTGTCCTTAAAGAAGACAAGCAAAAGTATTCAACTTAAACTAAACAAATATGAAAAAATATAGCTTATTTTTTACCGTACTATTTTTAGGCTTAATGGTCTCTTTTACTGCTCAAGCTCAATGGAATCAATGGGGAAAAGGC
Organism: uncultured Saprospiraceae bacterium; assembly: GCA_938010785.1. Classification (GTDB taxonomy): domain Bacteria; phylum Bacteroidota; class Bacteroidia; order Chitinophagales; family Saprospiraceae; genus JAFMDF01. Next base: position 9,869 of record CALLVC010000145.1, on the reverse strand, counting down.
ATTAAAGGTGAAGGGCCTAAAGTGACGAAAATTCTTGACTTAGAGGAGATTACAGGCTTAGGGGTTTCTATCGGTGCTAAAGTATATTTGACACAAGGAAACAAGCAAAAAATCGAAATTAAAGCACAACAAAATATTATCGACCTGATTGATAAAGACGTGAGAAGCGGTAAATGGAGAGTTCGATTAGAAAAAGGGACGAATTTGAAAAATCATGATGGTATTGATATTTATATTACAATTCCAACAATAGAAGAATTATCTGTAGCAGGGGCAGGAAGCATTATTGGGAAGACGGATTTTAATAATTTAGATGATTTAAAGGTCAGTATTGCAGGTTCTGGGGATATAGATTTGTCAGGGGCTGGAGATGACTTAGAAGTGAGTGTTGCAGGGTCTGGAGACGTGGATATGGCTGGTTTTGTGGTAGATAATTGTGAAGTAAGTATTGCTGGAAGTGGTGATTGTGAAGTGAACGTTTCTGGTAGTTTACAAGTAAGTATTGCAGGTTCTGGAGACGTAAAGTATAAAGGAAATCCTGATAAAGTTAAGTCTAGTATCGCAGGGTCTGGAGACGTGCGAAGTTTCTAAATTTAGTATATTAATGCAATAATTTTAAAATAGGAAACGCCTCTAGAACTACTAGTTTTAGAGGCGTTTTTTATGTTTTACTATCCTAAAAGTAGCCTGAATCCCTAACTTATTATTTCATCGTTACTAACTTTTAGATTTGAACTTTTAGATTTTAGATTTAGATTAATCACGCTTCTACTCCTACCAACATCGTCATAATTTTAGCATAGAGGTCTGTTGGCTTAAATGGTTTACCTAGATAATCATTAATACCTACCGAAATACATCGGTCCGCTTCTTGTTTGGAGGCGTTTGCTGTTAGAGCGATAATTGGTACTTGACTAAACGTTCTAATCTTTTTGGCAGAATCTATTCCGTTCATCACGGGCATTTGGATATCCATTAGGATAATATCATAACCAAATTCTTTCTGCTTTTGCGCACCAATCAAACCGTTTTCGGCTATATCCACTTGAACTAAATCTGACCAAGTCGTTAAGACTCTCTTCGTTGCGATTTGGTTTAAGAAGTGGTCTTCTACCAATAATATTTTAATTGGAACATCTGGCGCATCTCCATGACTTATTTTAGTAGATTGTCCAACTTTTACAGGAATCTCCACTTGATAGGTAGTTCCATTTGCGGAGTCACTTTCTATTTTAAAGAGACCATCCAAAATCTTGGTTAATTTAGTAACCATTGCAATACTTAAGAATTCTTGCTGCTGCTCATCATCAAATTCTTCAGAATATACTTCTAATAGCTTTTCTGATTCCTCAAACTTTTTAAGTTTATCTGGCGAAAGTACCGTGTTGGCATCTGTTATATGAAAAATGAAAGAAGCACTTCCTTGGTCATCTTTTTGAATTAATGCATTGATGACTAGCCCTTCTTTTTCATTTGTATTTTTGATGGCAGAATCCATTAAATTATAAAGTATCTGCGTTATTTTGATGGAATCACTGAAAATGGTGGATGGTAAGCCTTTTAAAATATTAAATTCTAATTTTAATTTAGCATTATCGGCTTTGATTTGAACAACCTTTTTAATGCTCTGTAGAAATTCTTTAATTTTAAATTCTTCCTCCTGTATTTCTACTTGGTCTGTGACCAACATTGAAAAATTCAATAGATTATTGACCATGATAGAAAGGTCATCTACAGAAGTCTTTAGGCCATCTAAAAACTCTTTTTGTTGAGTGTTAAGCCTTGATTTTTCTAATAAATAAACCAAATTCACAACTGACGCAAGTGGCGTTCGAATGTGGAAACTCATATTCATCAAGGCCTCTTCTTTTATTTTAGAGGCTTTTGTGTTAATATTTTTTTCAATAATGAGTTGCTCGGAAACTTTTCGTTCAGTGATGTCTTGAAGCCCACCGACTAACAATACTTTTTCTGCAATTTCATCATAAAATAATTTAGCACTAAGGGCGACATGTTTGATGCTATGGTCATCCTGTACTATCTTATGTTCAATACTTCCTTGAGTGCCTGTTCTGGCTATTTCTTCGAAGAATTCTTCGACTATCTTCTTATCATCCGAATGAACGAAATTAATGTAATCTGTTAAGCTAGGTTTTATACTATTTAAATGAAGTCCTAATATTTTAAAGATTTCTTCCGTCCAATGCATTTCATTATTGACGATGTCCATCTCGAAGTTCCCAAAATGTGCTAAAGATTGTGCTTGAATATAACGCTTTTCACTTACGGATAGATTCCTAGCGGTGGTTTCAAGCTTTTGTTGAGCGCCATGTCTTTGAATCGCATAACGGATAGCTCTACCTAATAATTTTCCATCAAATTGTCCTTTGACTAAAAAATCTTGTGCTCCTGCTTTGACAGATTGATTGCCAATTATCTCATTATTCGTTCCTGTAATGACAATAATTGGGAGAAAAGGTCCCTGTTCCAAAAAGTTCGTTAAGGTCTTGAACCCCGTACTATCTGATAAATTGAGCTCTAATAAAATAACAGCTATATTTCGCTGTTGTGCGATTTCTATACCTTGCCTTAAGCTAGTTGCATTCGTATAATCATATCTGATAGAAGAATCTTCTAAAAGTTTCTGTACTAGGTTACTGTCTGCTTTATTATCTTCTAAGTGTAGTATTGGTATCTTATTTTTACCATTCATAAATTTCCGTTTCTCAATGTAAGTTTTGGTTATTAGATTTAGCTAAATTGTTTATTCCTTGTGCCTTTTGAAAATTCTAAGGCATGTTGAGATAAAGTAGCCATTGGACTGTTATCAATTTATTTCAAATCGGAGAATGGAATGAAGAGTACTAAAAATTAGGGAGCGAAGGTTTTACTTAAGTGTACTTGATATTTACTTTTGTAAATTCCTTCACTCTTGTCTAAACAATTAATAGATTTACGCTTTTATATGATGCTATTCTTTCAGTTGTACCTCCAAATTTGTAAGGGTAACTGGAAAAAGCTCACAAAAAGGGCTTATTTGTCAATATTATTCAAATATGATGCCCAATTATTGATTGATAGAATCTGTGACAGGAGTTTTGCTCTTAAACTGTAAAATTATTTTATGTATTCTGTACCTAGCTTAAAGAAAATATACCTTGAATACCTACACGCTAATCCTTTTAATAAAGCTCCACAAGCACTTTTTGAGCCCGCAGATTATATCATGCAATTAGGAGGTAAAAGATTGCGACCAATACTTGTTTTAATGGCGTACAATCTTTTTAAAAAAGAAATAACACCTGCATTACCGATTGCTCAAGCTGTTGAAATTTTTCATAATTTTTCTTTGGTTCATGATGATATTATGGATGCTGCTCCACTTCGAAGAGGACAACCAACTGTTCATCATAAATATGACATTAATACGGGCATTCTTTCTGGTGATGTGATGCTAATTTATGCTTATCAATATTTACTGAAAATTGAAGAACAACGATTGATTCCTTCCATTGTAAAAGTTTTTACAGATGTTGCGGAAGCGGTATGTGTTGGGCAACAATATGATATGAATTTTGAGACGAGTGACAGCGTTACCATTCCTGAATATCTTAGCATGATAGAAAATAAGACCGCTTTACTTTTGGTAGGTGCGCTAAAAATGGGAGCTATTTTGGCCAATGCCGAGGAACAAGATGTTTATCATTTAGGAGAATTTGGTCGTAATGTGGGTATTGCTTTTCAGCTGCAAGATGATATTTTAGATACTTTTGGAGATCCTGAAAAATTTGGTAAAAGAGTAGGAGGAGATATTGTTCAAAATAAAAAGACCTTTTTGGTCTTAAAGACGCTTGAAGTTGCCAATGAAGTGGATAAAAACAAATTGCTTACTTTAATGCAAACACATCCCGAAGATGAGGAAAAAAAGATTGAAGCAGTTAAAGCTATTTTCCAAAAAAATAATATTCAGCATCGTGCGGATGTAATTAAGAAAACTTACCAAGATAAAGCTATCCTTCATTTAAATAGTGTAAATATTCCAGCCGAGAGAAAATCACAACTACAAGCTTTAGCAGACCAATTATTAAGAAGAAATGAATAATGTGTTTTGTCAAATGTGGGCCAATGCTATTTATGAAATTTAATGGCGTTGGGTAGCTTTTTAATGGCAAGAAAATTTATGGTAAAAAGAATCAATTTGAATATTGATAGTTATTGGGGAAGATGCATCATTTATTTCTTATTAATACTACTTTATAAACAAGAAAAAGGAGCAACCACTAAAGTGGTTACCCCTCACACTATGAAACACTATATCTTTAATTTTGATTATTATATTGTTATTTATAGCCACAATTATACTGTAAATTTCTTTTTATTCCAAAGAAATTTTGTACAATTGCGACATATACACCTAAATATTAACCTCTAGTCCTCTAAAATTATCCTCTTGACCTCTTTTGTTGATTATCAACTAGTTAACGTTTCTTGATGGTACTTTATTTTCTTAGAAGTAGATTATTTTTTTGAATTAGGTTTTTTATACTAATTTATTTGGTTAATACTAGTGATACTTAATTTTTTATGCAGATGATTAAATTAAATATTTTTTATCTGTGGATTTAGTAAGTTAATTTTTGGGAAGGAAATTTCTATTTTTTACTTAACTCTTCATTTAGATGGACTATTTTTTATTAAAAAATATATTGCTAAAAATAATTTTAAAAAGTACTATTTTTTTGAAAAATAACCTTTCTTTTTTGTGTTTTTTGTTGCCCAAAATGCCTTTAAATTCTTATAAATATTGTAAATTTGCCTAGTTTTTGAAAATTACACTTTATACTATTGAAGAATGCTGTTTTCTTTTATTTTGGAAGAGACGAAAAATTAGCTTCGTCATTTCTTAGATTGCTAATTGAGCTTAATTCAACAGTATCTTTCTTTCCACTTTTAAAGCCTTTCAATGTCTAATAGTAGTGAACGAATAATACCTATTAAGATTGATGACCACATGAAATCTGCTTACATAGATTACTCTATGTCTGTCATCGTTTCTAGAGCTTTGCCGGATGTTCGGGACGGCTTGAAACCTGTTCACCGCCGTGTTTTATTCGGTATGTCTGAATTAGGATTAGTTTATAATAAAGCGCACAAGAAATCAGCTAGAATCGTAGGAGAGGTTTTAGGTAAATATCACCCACATGGGGATACCTCTGTATATGATTCGATGGTTCGGATGGCTCAAAATTGGTCGCTTCGATACCCGCTTGTAGATGGTCAAGGTAACTTTGGCTCTATGGACGGTGATAGTCCTGCTGCGATGAGATATACGGAAGCACGACTTCGAAGAATTAGTGACGAAATCTTGGCCGATCTAGGAAAAGAAACTGTGGATTTTTCGTTCAACTTTGATGATACTTTAAAAGAACCTACCGTACTTCCTACTAAAGTGCCGAACCTCTTGGTTAATGGTGCTTCTGGTATTGCAGTCGGTATGGCTACTAATATGATGCCTCATAACTTGTCTGAAGTTATTGATGGGATTGTTGCTACGATTGATAATCCTGAAATAGATTTAGAGGGGTTGATGGAATTTATCAAAGCACCTGATTTTCCTACTGGTGGGATTATTTATGGAATGACAGGTGTGAAAGAGGCTTTTGCTACGGGTAGAGGGCGAGTAGTGGTAAGAGCACAAGCTGAAATTCAGACAGATAACAATGGGCGGGAAAAAATTGTCGTCAATGAAATCCCTTACCAAGTCAATAAGGCAAACTTGATTGTTAAGATTGCTGAATTGGTCAATACCGAGAAAGTGACGGGTATTAGTGGGGTGAGAGATGAATCTGATAGAAATGGATTAAGAATCGTGGTAGATGTGAAGCGAGATGCAATGGCTAATGTGATTTTAAGCCAATTGTTTAAATATACGCCTCTGCAAAGTTCTTACGGGGTAAACAACGTTTGTTTAGTGGATGGTCGCCCACGAATTTTAAATTTGAAGGACCAGATTGAAGAATTTATCAAATTCCGTATTGAAGTAGTGGTGCGCCGAACGCAATATGAATTGAGAAAAGCGGAAGAAAGAGCACATATCTTAGAAGGTCTATTGATTGCCTTGGATAATCTAGATGCCGTCATTGCTTTAATTCGAGCTTCTAGAACGGTAGAGATTGCTAGAAATGGTTTGATGGAAAAATTTGGCTTGTCAGAATTGCAAGCTAGAGCCATTTTAGAGATGCGATTATCTAAGTTGACAGGCTTAGAAATTGATAAAGTTCAAGAAGAATATGATGAGTTACAAAAGTTAATTACTCACTTGAATAATATCTTAGGTAGCGATACCATGCAAAAAGATATTGTCAAGGAAGAATTGGCAGATGTGAAAGAAAAATTCGGTGATGAGCGTCGTTCTGAAATTAGCTACTCTGATGGAGAAATTAGTATTGAGGATTTAATTAAGAATGAAGAAGTGGTTATTACTATTTCTAACTTAGGCTATATTAAACGGACACCCGTTACGGAATATCGAGTCCAAGGTCGAGGTGGACGTGGTTCGAGAGGCGCGAAGACGAGAGATACCGATTTTGTGGAACATTTATTTACTGCTAAAACGCATAATTATTTATTACTCTTCTCTGAACAAGGACGTTGTCACTGGCTAAGGGTATATGAAATTCCAGAAGCAGGGAAAAATTCTGCAGGACGGGTACTTCAGAATATTGTCGCCTTACCCAAAGACGATAAAGTCAAAGCGTATATCAAGATTGAAGATTTAAAAGATGAAGAATACGCTGCAAATAATTACATCATCTTCTGTACTAAAAAGGGAGTTATTAAAAAGACTTCCATAGAAGCATTCTCCCGACCTAGAGCAAATGGTATTAATGCGATTACTATTAGAGAAGGAGATACACTATTTGAAGCGAAATTGACAAATGGACAGAATGAAATTCTGATGGGGGTTCGAAGTGGTAGAGCGATACGTTTCCCTGAGGCTAAAGTCCGACCGATGGGCAGAAGTGCAGCGGGTGTAAGAGGTATTACTTTAGATGGAGAAGATGATTCTGTGGTTGGAATGATTAGTGTAGACCCGAATGATGATACTAGAACAGTCTTGGTCATTTCTGAAAAAGGATATGGTAAGCGTTCTAAGTTGGATGAATACAGAATGACTAATAGAGGGGGAAAAGGCGTAAAAACATTACAGGTTACTCCTAAGACTGGATATTTGGCAACGATTAAGTCTGTCAGTGAGGAAGAGGATTTGATGATTACTAACAAATCTGGTATTACCATTCGAATTTCTGTGACGGACTTAAGAGTGATGGGTAGAGCGACACAAGGAGTTAAAACTATCCGTATTGATGATAAAGATGCTATTGCAGATATTGCCGTGCTTCCTAGTGCAGAAGATGAGCCAGAAACAGCAGTAGTGTTGGATGAAGATGGTAATCCAATTGAGACACCATCAACTGATGAAGCTGCTGATGGAGAAATTACTAATACAGAAGGCGATAATCCGGATGCTATTAATCAGGAAGGGGCAGATACTGATGAACCTACTGAAAAGTAGCAAATGATAAAATATTTAAAAGTGAATAAGACTATTTGGTCTTATTCACTTTTTTTTTGCACAAATAAGTGATTTCTTTAATCGGTAGCTTGAATTTTTTTGCTATTTCTTAACGAATTCATTTTTTTATCGAAATGACTATTTGGGAGCTACAGGAAATATATTTGACCTAAGAGTTAACAGTTTTATTTGAAAAAATGACTGTTTTTAATGCTTAGGATAGTTTTTTTAACTTTTTTAAGACCGAAATAGCTATTGTTTTAGCAGATTTTGACCAAATGTTAATTTTCATTTTAACGAATTTTAACATACGAAAATTGGTCTTTAACGTCTTAACAACACCAAAATCAGATTTCACAGCGTCTTAATAGTGAACCATTATAAAAAAAAACTACAAAAATTGTAGTTTTGCATCATTTCTAATTTTGAAAATAGAATTATCTCTCAAGTTTTTTAATTGATTGTTTTATCAGTTTTCAACTCATACAAACAAAGCACATTTTAAAAACAGATAATTTTTATCAAAAAACAAATGGGACAAGTATTTTATAAACATTTAAATCTTTTGATTAAAAACTTTCAAACTAAAAATTAATACAATGAAAAAATTAGTGCTCGGATTCTTGTCTTTACTGTTAGTAGCTGGAACATTAACTGCACAAGACGGTAAAAAGGCTCTAAAAAAAGCAATTACTGCTTCTAGAGCTTATGATTTAGACGCTGCTAAGAATGGCGATAAATTGGAAGAGGCAATTGCTGCAATAGAAATAGCTACTACTGCAGAGGATACTAAAAACACAGCAAAAGCTTGGATTACTAAAGGAGATATTTATAATAGTATTTGCACCAATGCTCAATTGTTGGCAGCTCTTAATCCTGACCACCAGAAAGAAGTAGAAAATGCGGCAATTCTCGCATATGAAGCTTATCACAAAGCAAAGGAATTTGCTGAAAAGAGAGATCCTAAGACAATTCAAAAAGGAATTTCTGGAATTCAAGGACAATTGGTTTCTGAAGGTGCTGGATACTATGAAAAGAAAGATTATCCAACGGCTTATTCGGCTTTCCAATATGCTTTGGATGCTCACGATTACTTAATTGCAAATGGCAAAGAAAGTATCTTCGCAGATGATGCTGCAATAAATGACCAACGGTACTATACTGGTTTGGCAGCTTTGAACGCACAAGATATGGCTAGTGCAAAGCCAATCTTTATGACTTTAAAAGATGCAGGTTATGAGAAATCAGCTGTTTTTGAAGCTTTATACAAGCTAGAAGTTGAAAAAGATAGAGCTGCTGCTTTAGTCATCTTAGAAGAAGGACGTAAGAAATTTCCAGACGATGTTTCTTTATTATTCACAGAAATCAATCACTACTTAGCGGATGGTAGATTAAATGAATTAACTGGCAAATTAGAAGCAGCTATTGTTAAAGAACCAGACAATGTTTCTTTATATACGACTTTAGGAAGTATCTACGATAACTTATACCAGAAAGAATTAGAAGAAGGAAAAACAGAATCGGCTCAAGCTAATTTTGATAATGCTTTCGCAACTTATAACAAGGCTTTAGAGAAAGACCCTAAATTCTTTGATGCTATTTACAGTATCGGTGCTTTGTACTACAACCGTGCAGCTGCAACAACTAAAGAAATGAACGCTTTAGCGGATGATTACTCTAAGGCAGGATTGAAGAAATACGACGAATTGAGAAAATTAGTTTTGACTCAATTTGACGAAGCTTTACCTTTCTTCAAGCAAGCAGAAGCACTTAATGCGAATGATAGAAACACTTTAATCGCCTTAAAGGAAATCTTCGCTAGAAAAGATGACTTACCAACTTCTACTGAATTTAAAAATAGATTAGAAGTTCTTGAAGGTGGTGGACAGAACGAAGGTTCTTACTTCAATGAATAAATTACTTATTGTCAGATATTAGTTAGTAAATTAAGATTTACTATTAAGAATTTGACTTGATGTAAAAAAGAGTTGAATCTTTCATTAGATTCAACTCTTTTTTTTTGAAAAATATCTTCGCGAATTTTGCTTAATTTTTTCTTGCTCTTACTATTTATTCTTTACCATACACTTTTTAAAACGCTGCCTTTGGCAGCTAAACAAAGGAGTTTGAGGTGGTCAAAAACTCTTTTCACGCACGTAGCGTAGCGAAGTGCGTGATTTAGAAAAAAGTGTATGGTAGAGAAACTATTTATTCCAAATTACCCACCTGTTTCTCTCTATAATTTCGATACATTCTTGCAGCCATGACCAAAAGAAAGGCAAATACTAATATG
>CALLVC010000144.1 GCA_938010785.1 uncultured Saprospiraceae bacterium | reverse complement strand
CCCGGCATTAACTTTTTCTGGTTGGGTACGGTGATGATGATGTTGGGCTTGTTCGTCAGCTTTTGGAAAAAAAGAAACGATGGGAGAGTAGTGGGTAGTAGCAGTAGGCAGTAAGCAATAGGCAGTAAGCAGTAAGCAGTACGAATTCATCATTTACCATTAAAGGTGTTAAGAGAAATTTAGAAAGCTGAATTTTTACACATATTTTGAATTTTTGTACGATATTTCTCCCCCGCTGGCGGGGGCTGGGGGGTGGAATAGGTCAAATTTAGTGAAATTCCACCCCCTAACCCCCGCCAGCGGGGGAAATTGCACCGTGCAAATCTTAAAAATTTATCGAAAAAAGATGTTAAATTATTTCTCTTAACACCTCTAATTTACCATTCATCATTTACCATTTAAAATGACCGTTTCCGCCATAGTAGCCATTTCTAACAACCGTGTTATCGGTAGCGATAATGATATTCCGTGGTATCTACCAGCAGATTTAAAGTACTTTAAAAAGACAACTTTAAATCACCATATCATCATGGGGCGCAAAACTTTCCAATCTATTGGTCGCCCTTTACCAAAAAGAACGAATGTGGTGTTGACTAGAGATATGTTCTTCATCGCGACAAACTGTTTGGTCGCACACTCTATAGACCATGCCCTGAATTTAGCCAAAGACAATGGGGAAGAAGAAGCATTTATTATCGGTGGCGGACAAATCTACGAATTAGCGATGCCTTTAGTGAATCGAATTTATTTGACGGAAGTCGATATTGATATAGCGGAAGATAAGCCAGTGGTGAAGTTTCCAGAATTGCCAGCAGGGGAGTGGAAAGAAGTTGCTGCGGAAGCGCACCAGCCTGATGAGAAAAATGAGCATGGCTATATTTTTAAGATTTTTGAACGTGTTTAACAGGTAGTACATGCTTCAGCCTGTCCAGTTAAACGACCTTATTGAGATTCAGAAATTAATGTACGTTTTTTTAACTCTCCCCTAACCCCTCTCTTAAAAAAGCGGGGGACTACGTTTGTGCAAATTTGTAAATTATCGGCAATTATACCAGATAATTTTCTATTTTGACGACTCCCTTCCCTTTGAGGGGAAGGGTCGGGGATGGGTTAAAAACAGCACATTATTTAATTAATTTCAATCAGGTCGTTAAGATAGTGTAACTAAGAGGATTAGCCCGCAGATTCTAAATTAAATCCACGGGCTAATCTTAACTAAATAACGAGTAAAAAACAACTAAGACATTTAGGAACTGATATTTTACTTCAAATGCGTCTCTTATTATTTGCTTTTGACTAATTTTTCTTTTCCTTTGCAATCAACTCCAAAGTAGCCGCCAACTCCGTATCTATTCCCTTCACTATATCTTCCACATTTGGCGCAACAAAAACATCTGGTTCATACCCTTTATCTGGATGTTCTCCAATTTGAAAATCTCCAATTACTGGTATATCTAATTCTATTTTTGAGTTGGGCAAGTTTAAAAAATAAATTAATCCACCGTTGATACCTTTTTGATTACCGCCTGTTTCTTGTCCGATCAAAGTTGCAGCACCATTTCTTTTCGCAGCACCTGCCATATAATAAGTAGCGGAACTATTGAATGGACTGACCAATAAATAGACTTTTCCTTGATAATTATTTTTATAAGGTTTAAAACTATTTTCCGCTGAAATTTTTCCATCAACGGCATAGTAACCATCGCCCATTGGTTTCAATTTTTTAATGCCGCTTTTTTCAAAACTATCATCCCAAGTTCCAATATGCGGTTTGACGGTGGAAGGGAATTCCTGAAAACGACCCAATTGTTTTCGAGCAGGAAAAACAATGGGTTGTTGACTAATGTTTTTGAGGACTTCTAAGCCAACCATATCTGCGCCGCCACCATTTAATCTGATGTCAATAATCAAATTAGGTACTTTCTTTTTATTTAAAGTGGAAAAAACGTTTTTAATATAAGCTTCCCAATCAAAATCCCAATTCCAAATAGAAAAGGAATGCAATGTCAGTAAAGCCGTTTCGTCATTTATCATTTTAAAATTCCAAAGGTCAGGACCAACATCAGGGATTAAATTTGGATAACGTTTTTTGATGATTTTAATGCGTTCTTTTCGACTCATGGAAGGAACACTTACCGTAGATACTTTTGAATTATTTGAGTCGATTATACTTAATTCATATTTCCCTGCTTTAGGAGGAAAAAGGATAGGGAAATACATATCAAATGCTTCAAATTTGCTTCCGCCAAATAGTTGTAAACAAGCCAATTGGTGACCTGCGTTCGCTCCATCTGTACTTTGTAAAGGGAGTAAAGTGGCTAGCATTTCTTCGATGTTACGACCATTGATAGAGAGTATTTCTGTGCCTCTTTTCAGTATGGATTCGCTGGTCGCACTTTCGGTAACAATCATTCTGTTTTCTGCCAATCGAAAATGAAAAGGCACTTTATCGGTCTGATAATTTACGGCTCTTTTGGTAATCATTGGCTGATTCCAGAAGTTGGCATAAGTATGCCCACATTTGATTTGAGCGACAAATTTTGAAAAAGCGATGTACGCTTCTGGAATGGTTAAATCTTTGGAGCAATCTGCTTTTAGCACTGCCAAATGTTGCTCGATTTGCGCGGGTGTATTATAGCGATATAACCCTGGATGCATCGTCGTGTAAGCTGTTTTGACTATTTCAAAATCTTCTAATAGTTTTTCTTTTGGAATGGTTAGGGCCTTTGTTTCGGCTATGCTAAGCGGTGGATTTTCATTCCATTGGTAAGTGGGTAATTTTAGGTCTTTTTTAGTTAAATCTATGACTCGGTTTGTTTCAGTAGTTAATTCCCAGATAACATCATCGTGTACAAATTTGAATTCTAATTGACCTGCTTCTTTTTCAAAAGCAATACTTCCCTCGTAGATACCATCTTTATTTTCATCTTTTATCACATAGGTTTTCTCCCAACTCAAAGGGGCAATATTCCCCCGAATGCCAATGGTGTTTTTGTCTTGAACTTGGTCTAATACTTCATTCATGTCTACTTGAAAAGTCAGTATTATGGGCGGGGGATTTTTACCGCAAATGGATAAGGAGATGGAAATGGTCATTAGCCCAACTAACAATATTTCTAAAGCGGTGATTTTTTTCATGGTAACAGATAATTGGTGAATTAATAGTTGATAGGCCAAATCTAGGGGAAATGATAAGGGAATGCGCCGATGCCTTGGAGAAAACCAATTAGGAGTAATACACTGTAGAAATGAAAATTAAAGGGCATGTAGTGACGGATGTTTTATTATCTATTACTACAAAAGACTTAGGATTTGGTTTAGGGTTGCAGGAGATTTTATTCTTTATTGATAGAACTTGTTGGTAGTACTCCCGATAGCTATCTGGAGTACTACCAGTTTATTACTTCACTATCGGCAGCCGAATCTGCGAAGGATATTCCGCCGAATGATGTACTTTATTATGTGCAATAATTCCTTCTGATTCATTATAATTATCGCCGCCAGTATTTAAATTTCTTGTAAATCTTGGAAAATTACTACTCGAAATTTCTACTCTTATGCGATGTCCTTTTTTAAAGAAATTACTAGTGGACATAGGCGTTAAGTCTACTTTATAGACTTTGCCTTTTTCCATGAAAACTTCTTTTTCATAGCCTTCTCGATACCGAACTCTTTGAATCGTTTCATCTAAGTTGTAAGCACTACCGTCTGGATGTACATCAATCAATTTAATGGTGAAATCGGTGTCTTTTACATCTGAAGAGACATATAAGGTAGATTCTATAAAACCGCTCACTTCAATGCCTTCGGTTAATGGCTCGGTGGTGTAAACTAGAATATCGTGCCGTGCTTCCATAGGTCGTTGGTCAAAAGCACCACCATCAATGGCATTGCCCGTACAACAGACATTTCCACCATAAGATTTCACTGGATTCATAGGGTCGTAGAAAAAATCATCAGGATTGTCTGTCGTTGGTTGGGTGCTACTTAATTTGCCGTCACCGTATAAACTATTGGCATCCCCTCCAGAATTTAGATAGAAAGGGGTCATTTCAGCGGCAGCTGGCGGCCAAACATCTGCACTTTGCCATTCATTGCTACCCATCGTATAATATTGGACCCTTGGTGTAGTACTTTTAAAATTATTCGTTTCTCCTTTCATGAGCATATCATAAAAGCCGTAGATTTGTTCATCATAATTTAATCTAGCATCACCTACACTTCGTTCTCCGACGATGGTATTTTCGGTAGCTCTTGTATAGCGACAATGCAAAGTTGGGGCAATCACCAAATATTGATTATCTGCTTGCTTGCTTGTTTTTCGGACATGGTTAAACAAAGTCAAATTAGGCGTCGCAGACACATCATACCAACTCACAAACCAAAACGCTGGCACATCAATCGGTTGGTCATCATGATAAATACCACCTTCAAACCAAGCAGGGTCATTCGGCTTTCTTTTTATCATTTTATCAAAAATCTCTTTCTTCCCATCTATATTTTTAATGAAATCACTAAAAGGCAAATGTGCCAAAGCTTTCTTCATATCCACTTTGGGATTCTCTGGTGCTAAATCATAAAATCGAGCGATTCTATTTAAGTCTTCTGTTGTGGCACCTGCTGGAATTCTTGGTTTAAATTTATCGTGTTCCACGCCGTATAACCATGCGGAGAATAGCGTT
>CALLVC010000143.1 GCA_938010785.1 uncultured Saprospiraceae bacterium | reverse complement strand
TAACTTGGACAAAGGTTCTTTTTTAGCCTTTTTTGAGTAAATAATCCACCCTAACTATCATAATTAGCTTGATTTACTACTCTGCTAAGCAATACGCAGTTTTTATTTCAAATAATCAGGATTAACCGTCTTCAGAAAATTATGAATCAATATTCTGAACTTTTCTTGATGAAGCACGACATCTAACGTATGGTCGCCTCCCCATGTAAGGTGATGAAATACAGATTGAGCATTTAGCTGTTTAGAAATATTTACTGATTGAGTGGAATTGGTCGCTGTATCCATTTGAGAATGAATCAACAATATAGGTAAGTCTATTTTCTTCGTAGCTTTTATAGGACTAGCTTCTTTATAATCTATTCCTGTTCGCCAATTAACCATTTTCATAATTCCGATGGAGGCATATTTTGTCCACCCTCCGTAATCTCGTTCTGCTCTTTCAAAAATGGCAGAATACCAATTCTGGAAAGGGGAGTCGGCTACTATAAAACCGACTTTTTTTCCCGTTTCACCTGCCTTTAAAACTGCCGCAGCTCCCCAAGAGGAACCTAGCCATCCTATTTTATGATTTTCAAATCCTTTCGTTTTTTGCACCCATGCTGTTACCGCTAATAAATCCTTAGATTCGTTGATTCCACCTGTTGGATATGCTTTGCCGCTGAGTCCATGCGCTCGATGGTCAAATACCACAAAATCACAAGCACAATCTGCGAATACAGGGACGTACTTAAGCATTTCTGCCCAAGTTCCCGTCCAACCATGAGCAGCGATGATAACACATTTAGGAGGGGCTTCGCAAGCAAAATATTTCCCTTTAATAGGTACGTCGTCAAACGAACGGATAGTGAAATCAACAGGTTTTGGCAATAGCTTTATCATTGCTTCATAGCTGGTTCCCCAAATTGTTTTTATCTTTTCTTGGCTTAAGGCTAATGAGCTTTCAGGAGACAAAATTTGGCTAGACAAAAACCAACAGATGCTAAGATATAGAAGAATCAACAGGCCAACTGCTAGGAATAGTGAAAGCATTTGATAGGTTTTGAGAAAAAATACTTTTAAATTTCTTTACGGAACTGCTATCGTATGCGATAAAGTAAATCCATCAGCAACACTTCCTTCTATTTTGGCTAACTGTTCTGCGAAGCCATCTCTAAAAACCTCGTCGTTTTCATTGGTGGTATCTTGTTTGCCTTTTTTATAAAAATTGGTGGCAGTCGTATAGATGGTATCACAAATGTCTTTTGGAAAAGCAAGTTGAGTGACCAATAAAGAATTACCATTATTATCGTAGATATGTATATGAATGTGAGGGGCTCTTCCTTTTCGCCAACCAGGGAATATTCCTTTGAAGCTGACCATCCCCTCACTATTAGTCGTTTGTCTACCTCGAAGAAAATTAAGGCTGGAATAGAAAGTATACTGAGAATAATCTCCTGCCGAATCCCCATACCAAATATCAACTATAGCATTTTCTATAGCAGCACAATTATTACCACTGTGAGCAACCAACAAATTGAAAGTTAGTGGAACACCTTGTTGGTCCCCAGTTGTATCTTCCTTGACCAGTAAACTTGGATTTTTAGTTGGAAAGGACTCAGTAGTTTCGGTCAAAAACTTAATTTAATTATGTCCAAGTACTTATCCTACTTTTTTTTAATAAATTTTTTTGAGCCATAAGTTTGTTTTAGATATACTCTTATTCATCCATCACCACCAACATCTTTTTCTCCAAAGGATTTAAATGCTCCAATAAAAAGTCAAAAAATCCTCGACCATACTTCAAATAAAAGCCCAAAAAGTTATCGTGTCGCTCTTGCAAGCCATTATTCGGATAGAATTTATCTTTTATTTTACTGATTTGATTGAGCGCGACATCGTATTTCTGCTTTTCGGCTCTAATTAACCGACTTTCTAATTGGTCCAAATTTTTTAAAAGTTTGGTCTTTTCTGCCAGCATCGCCTTTTTTAAATTCGGGTCGATATTTTCTGCTTTGACCGCAATGGCATCAAATGTTTTTCCTATTGCTTCTTTTTCTTGTTGGATTTCTAAAGGCTCATTAGATTGGCTCTCAACAAATAGTCGGATGACGCTGTCCGTATCTTGGAAAAGATTATTGATTCCAAAACCAAAATTATTTATCTTTTTGGCACTTCCTTTATCCACCCACATTACAGAATTTCTTCGAATAAGCATGGGATAAAAGACCCCAAAATGAGCAAATTGTGCTTTTCTTTCTAACCAATAGGCCAATTCTCCGCCACCACCGATATACGCCAAATTCGGCATTACGACTTCTTGGTAAATTGGACGCATGACCACATTTGGACTAAAATATTCTGGGTGCGCTTCAATCTCTGCCTCCATTTCGGATGCAGTGAAGCTATAATCCGTGTTTAACACTTTATACTGGTTGTCTTCAAAGACAATTCGTTCTCTTAGATTTTCTCTTAAATAGAAAAAGTTGATTTCCCTTGGAAAAGCTTGTGGCTTAAAATCAATTTTACTTAGTTCATCTGCCGTTTTTTGAACTAATGCTTGAGACGGACGATTGAAGACCTCTTCTTTGATTTGGGGAATGAATAATCGCTTTAATTTTGGATGATTCATATTTGCCACCACTAAACCATATTCTTTAAATAGCTCATGTACTAATTGCACCGTTGCTTTAGAATAAATTTTGTTATTGGTGTAAGCAGACTCAATAATGCTATATATTTCTACCGCTTTTTCAGAATCTCCTAAAATCTCTTTTAATTCTGCTAGAGTAGGGGCCAAACTATCTGTAGGCATCATTCCCACTGACCCTTTTAGATCATTTTTCCAATACACCTTTTTTCCAAAAAGATTCACATAATTAACTTCCTCAAAATCATGGTCTTCGCCACCTGTGACAAAAGTTGGAATGAATTGATAATCAGGATATTGTAGCTTTAATTTCCGACATAGATGAATGACCGAAATTATCTTATAAATGTAATAAAGTGGACCAGTGAAAAGACTTGGCTGATGGGCGGTAATAATGGTGAAGCTATTTTCATCCGCCAATGCCTTAATATGTTGATTCACTAATTCAGACTTTGATAAATCAGCGTATTGTTCTTGCAAAACGGCTACTAAAGTTGCTCGGTCTACCTTCGTCTTTTTTCTATCGGCGATAGCTTTGGCAAAACCCTTGATAGAAGGCTCATAAGCATAGAATGGACGTAATGCGGCCAATTCCGTTGTGTAAGAAACGTCTTTAAACGAAAATTGCGGAACGTCTGGAAATTCAATCCACTTAGTAGTCATAGATAGTTGTTAGTGGTGAGTTGTTAGTGGTGAGTGATTAGTGGTGAGTTGTTAGTGCAATTTATACTAACAACTCACCATTAACCACTAACAACTAATTACTTAATCATTATTTTTTCAGTCCAAAAACCTTTTTCAGTTTGAACCTGCATTAAATACAAGCCACTCGAAATATCGTTCAATGGAAGGCGATAATTTTCTAAATTATTTGTAGATATCGCTTTTATTGTCTGACCATTCATATTGATTAATCGAATTTCTAGAGCGGTTGATTTTGTTTGTAAGTTATTGAAATTCAGATAAATATAGTCGTTGGCTGGATTTGGGCTGAGACTGAATTGTAATTTTGGGTCTATATTTTGAGTACTTAGAATTAATGGACGTTGGACAAATTCATCAAAGAAAATGATACTTGCAAAAGTAGCAGGAATAACACAACCTCCATGGTCAGCTGTGGTATTGACATCTACTGCTAATACATTTTCTGCTCCTGCTGCGTTCATGACGGAATCTGTAAAAGTAGCATTCGTAAAAGGTACTTGGTCATCTGCCGTACAGTACATCATCCGCATGGGACTTTTTGGGACCCAATTAAAAAGGTCATTATCACGCATGGCGATTTGGACTGGACTATCGCTTCCGCTATTCTCTAAATCCATAATGAAACTTTCTGTAAACATAAACCTTGGAATGGAGGCATCATGGTTGATAACTAATGTTTCTTTCAATAAATCGTTTAATCGACCACGAGAAATAGTACCGTCTATAAATCCTTGAATATCCTCAATATATGGGGCTTGAAAAACTTCAGATAAATCATTGTATAGATTTCCATATACTGTTTGATAACCAACTAGAATCCATACGATATAGGAGGGAAATTGATATTCTACCGCAGCAATTGACCCCTTTGCCAATTCTCCTGAGACATTATAAATACCAGACATATGACTTCCCGCAGTTGTTTCTAAACCTGGGATAGGTGTTTCATCTAATATTTGATGCATCGCCATAGATGCATGACCTCCTTGAGAATATCCTGTAAGAAATAGTTGTCCACTATTGGGTAGATTATTTTGTTCTGTGAAGGTTTTGGCTGCTTTAACTAAATCAATGCCCGCACTTGCTTCGGAGGCGGCATGAATGTAGGGATGAATAACCCTCCTAGATTCTCCCAAACCTAAGTAATCAGCTGCTGTGGTGTAATAGCCTTGTCCTGCAAAATAATAAGCTAATCTTCGCTCGAAGGCATTTATGTTAGAGGGAACTCCATCTCTTGAACTAGCTGTGCCATGTTGATAGGCTAAAAACGGAAATTGTTGGTCAGCCACTTCTTTTACAGGTAAAACCATTAAGCCGGAAGCGGTATCAATTGTCCCATCAGTATCCATTGTTTCGTAAAGCACCTTATAGGCTTCTATTCCAAAATTGACAGGAAAACCTAAAAATAAACCAGACAACTGGTCTGTTGATAGTGTTTCTTGTAAGGTTACTTCTACTATGTTTTGACTTGAAAGTGGACTCGTTAAGCAAACTACTGCTATAAAAAGTATAATTTTTTTCATGAAATGGTTTTAAATAAATTTTGTTGTTTTGCTTTAGTCAGTAAGACTTTAATCTAGAATAAGTTGATGAATTCAAAAAGACCAATATGATTACTATAAGGCATTTCGGAATAAAACCGATTACACATTTTGGGAATGACAGCAAATATAGAAAAGAAACGAATAGGATGGTATAGAGTTTAATCAAGACCTTTAAATTACTAGATGGACGACGTTTATTTTCCTTTTTTAGTTGCGATTATAGCTAGGAACGGCTACCTTTATAGTACATTTTAATAAAATTTGAACTATACAAATCACTTTCATGTATAATTAATTGGTTGTCAATATTTTTTGATTATACACTTTCATTAGTACCTCCACATTACAATTCCCTGAAAAAAAATATAACAAAGTACTAACTTTTTAAGTACATTTAGTCCTGCTAATGCAAGGATTTAAAATTGATTTAACAACGTTTAAATTTCAATTTTGGATTCAAGTATCCAGCTTTAATTGGATTTCTTAAACTGAATTTTTGTAAAATAACTACACACACAATACCTATTAGTATTAATGAAATAATAAATAAATATTTTAGATTTTGAATTATGCCTATTAGCTATCGGAGTTTTCAATAGGGTTTAAAACCATTAAGAGATAACTCGTTTACTCTACGATTACAAAATGATGTTTATTCAAATTTCAAAATCTTTACCTTTATTTTTTCATTGTGCTTTACTTTTAAAAACCTTTTAGCGATATGAGAAAACTATCAATTTTTACCTGCTTATTAGTAGGTGCCTTAACCAGCCTCTGGGGAAATAATTTTGAAACGCCAACCTTAACTTATAGTGTTGATGCTACTCCTTTTTCTACAGACTTGGGGAACAATTTTGCTTATTATCATGTCAATTTAGACTTGGGCGATTTCACCAGAGTTGCTAATGGTGGTAATGTCAATGTCTCGATAGAATTTCAAAAAGGCTTGGAATTAGCTGAAACTCGATTTGAAAAAAAGCCTAATGGTGCAATATATTATGTTTCTGATTTTTCAACACCTGCCTATAAAGCAACGGTGAAAGATTTAGCTGGAAATATTTTATTGGAAAATACCTACGGAGGCGCTGACAAAACGCTTGAGTATGGCAAAGAAAGGAGCTATTCAGAAAGTGATTTAGCTGAGAAATGGTTGAATGAAAAAGACCAATATTTACAAAGACTTGAATTTCAACATCTTGATTTTACAGATTTAGAAGTTGACCTTATTGATGTGTTGGAAGAGACGCCGATTGTCTCTCCTGTTAAAACAAAAGCTCAACCTAAACGACCTGTTAAAGTGAAATTACCTACTCCTTCTCCTGAAACTTCTATCAGTTCAGAAGAATCGGACTTGATGGAAAAGGAAGAAGAAGCTCCTATTAATGTAGAAGCAGCACAAGCTGAAGAATCTGTTTTAAAAGACCCTTTTGGAGAATTAAGTGAACCTTTAGCAGATGAATCTTTAGCCAAAGATGGGAAATCTGCTCCATCCGCGCCAGTGGATTATGAGGAAATTGCAGAAAAGGAAAATAAAGCAGACCGCATGGAAAGGGAGCAAAGAAAAAAAGAAGAAGTAAAGGAGTCTATTACGCCTGTTTTATCTGACCGAAGAAATTTAGTTAAGTTAAATTTACCAAATTTAACTTTTGGTAATCTTACTTTGAATTATGAAAGACTTTTATCTGCTCGTAATTCTGTGGCTTTAAACTTAGGATATATTCGACCTCAAGCACCTGTTTCTGCTTTGAGTGACTTCGTTGATGCAGATGAAGTCGAACCGGGAGAGTTTTCTGGTCTAACAGCTACTTTAGAATACAGGATTTATGGTAAGAAAAAAGGCGCAGGAAGAGGCTTTTATTACGCTCCATATCTTAGATACGCCAATCATAAATTAGGTTTCCAATCTGATATAGAAGGTAACTTTGCCAATGCAGATACTCAGTTGTCAGCAGTTGGTTTGGGTGGACAAATTGGCGCTCAGTGGTTGATTAAGGACCGAGTAGTGATTGATTGGGGGATTCTTGGTCTTGCTGCTCAATGGTATACTTTTAAATCTACTTTTACTGCCGTAGGAGACGAAATCGATTTTGATGAAATTAGAGCAGAATTAGAAACAGATATAGAAGATTCATTGCTTA
This sequence comes from uncultured Saprospiraceae bacterium, assembly GCA_938010785.1. GTDB lineage: Bacteria > Bacteroidota > Bacteroidia > Chitinophagales > Saprospiraceae > JAFMDF01. The sequence goes on along the minus strand of CALLVC010000143.1, from coordinate 12,270 downwards.
CTAATAAGTTAGAATTTACAAGCGACGAAAATTCTTTACAAGCTAAGATGCCTTTCCTTTTTGGTGGTGCAAGAGCTTATTTGTCAATAGGGTATAAGTTCTAATTTAGCTGTTGCTAATTTTTGCTATGCTCTATTATAGACTTTAGAAAAACTGGGTATTGGTCTTAGGTAGACTGGTACCCAGTTTTTTTATGCCATATTTATAAAAAACTAAGGGAATTTTACAACGTTCCCTATTTAATTTTAAAAAAAAGCGAGTCACAATAAATACCTGTATTTTTGAACGATGTAGAAATAGATTTACAAACCTGCCCGACACTCAGGCAGGCGGGTTTAGGGTAGCTTATTTTGTTCTTAGTTTTTTACTTAAAAACAGGAGTTATCTTGATATAATAGCTTGCCCGTATGGGACTGTTTTTAAGGAGAAAAATAAGGATGAACCGCTTGCGGGTGGGAGGCTCAGAAGCAGTATAAATTGTAAGTTTATTTTTTCATCGTTCCTTATCAAGTTTCTGTAAATCAAAATGGTGTGAATACCACAACTAAACTAATTGTTATTCGATAAGCATTAATTTTCTAAACCATCAAGCCTACTAATTTTTGAGCATCGGATTAATTCCTGTGGCATAAATTTGTAGACTTGATGTTTCTTTTTCTCTACTTCCTTAATTGACTAGCCCTAAAATCTCTATTGAAGCAATCAATAGAGGTGTTTTTTTGCTTTTTGTTATAGTTCTTCTTTAAATATTTGTTAAACCATTGGTCTATCATTGTTTTTCATGCGGAAGCAAAGGAAATTTAGGGAATAAGGATAATGTTTTCTTCCTTTTATTAGCAAAGAAGGTAGCCGAAATATTGCTCTAAATTCCTAAATTTCAAAAACAGATTATGAAAAAGATAAGTTTTATTTTATTTGGCTTAGTTATTTTATTTAGTGCCTGTAAGAAGGATGATAGGTCTGTAAATGCGGCTTTAAGATTAGATGGCGATAATGAGACCGCTCCAACTTTACCGGTGGACACTTATGAAGCAGCAGCTCGTTTTTCTGAAAGTGTTGTAAGTCCCTTTATTGGGCAGAATTTGACTGAAGTCTCTTATTATATGGTAAGTACTCCACAACAAACTACACTGAGAATTTACAGTGGCGGTACTGAGGCAGAACCTGGACAGATTGTTTATGAAGAAAGCTTAACTGGGACAATAACAACAAATTCCTTCAATAGTCATGTATTATCTGAACCTTTACCTATTACTGGTGAACCACTTTGGATAAGTATTAGAATTCGCCAGAATAGAACATTGCAAACTATCGGTTGCGATGCAGGACCTAATAGTCCTGGCGGAGATTGGTTGTATCAAGAATCTGATGGACGTTGGTTAACTTTTGGACAAAGGACTTCAACAGAGAGTATAAATTGGAATATCCGAGGGTTTGTCTCTGAGTAGGTTTTGACCTTGATAAATGGTTTTATTGTTATTTCAAAATAACAATAAAACCAACAATAGACTCATATCTTTACTCTTTTGTAAAGATATGAGTCTCATTAGTCAGACTAAAACAATCATTAGCACAGTGGTAATTTAAAAGGTTCATTGACAAATTTTGCAAAAGAGCTAAAGTAGCTTAGACCTAAGCTACTTTTTGCAATAATTGTCAAAGAGCCATTTAAAAAGGCAAGTTGAAATATATTCCACTCTAGATGGTGTGCAACCACCACGTGTTCCCAAAAGAATCTTTGATGCCAGCTGTTCTTTTCACAAATTCAGAAGTTTCAGGTTCTAATAACGCCGTTGCTCCTTCCTTGATAGCCTTCTTATAGATAGCATCTGTATCATTTACATAAATAAATAACTCCGCTGGATTGGTTGGTGTTTCTGCAACTGCATCTGTAATGAGTAGGGTAGTGTCCCCAATTTTCATTTCTGCATGCATGACCAAATCTTTGCTTCTTGGTACGGTTAATTGTTCTTCTGCATTAAAGACATTTTTCAAAAAGTCCATAAAGTTATAAGCTCCTTTTACAGTTAAGTAAGACATGACTTGTTGGTGTCCGTTTGCAATTTTTAAAGCGTTCATATTCGATATTTAGTGATTAGTAAGGATGTTTTATTAGTAATTAAACGACTATTTTTTTCTTATTTTTGAGTTGATAAGATGAACTGTAAAATGAATGATTGCCCCTGATTGTAAAAGTTTTGATGGTAGATTAACCATCTACTTTTCCTTTTATAAATCATCGTATCTATCCAACTTCAAAGCTTCAATAATCATAATCAGCTTCTCTGCATACCGTTTATCCGTAGCATAGCCAGCTTTTTTTAGTCCATAAGCCCATTTTTTATAATCATTCCCATATTTTTTTAATTTTTTGTAGCGGGAATTATTAAGCAAAATAGAATGCTCTCGGTAACTTTCCATTGGGTCTTTAAAGACTCTGAACATATCGTAAATATCATCATCATGATAATTTCGACAAGTACAGCCTCTACACTTTGTTCGACATTTGATACCAAAATGATTTAAGGATTCTCTTGCCAATCGACTATCACCAGCATTTGATTCTAATAAACCTTGTGCTAAGGTAATACTAGCCAAAATGCCATACTCCTTTTGTTCATTTAAAGCGGCTTCTTTGAATTTATTTACATAATCATAACAGTTTTGCTTTTTAGCATTTACAACTGATGCAGGAATTCCTTTTCGCTTCGCATAAGTCGGACTCATGATAAATGTAAGATTTGAAAAATGTTGTGCTCTTGGTACTTTTTTAGGTTTTGATGTTTGTGTTTGTTTTTTGCTTTGTGATTTAGTTGTTTTAACTTTTTTCCGACTATCGAGCCAAGAACCTAAATGAAATCCTTTTTGATGAGGAGATTCCATGGTTTGATTTGCTGGTATTGCCATACTGGTCGTATTGGCTTTGGGCATAGGAAGTTCGCTATTAAAAGAAGTAGCCTCTTGCCCCATTTGAATAGAAACGCTTATATCTTTTGAAATCATTAGATATAATATCATTGGTATCATAACCATTTCAAACCAGTTTTCATTTAGTTTTTTACCATATTCCCTAAAATTCATATAGGCAAATGGAGGTGGATTGGTTCGTGCAATTTTGTTTTGCATAAGTGTAGTTTTATTATCATTCAACAGATTTTGTAAGTGAGTGTAAATTTAAAACAAAAAATGTTTAAAACAAAATATATTTACACTTTTTGTTTTATTTAATACTTGCTACATCTAACTATTTATAATGAATAGACCTATATGATGTAAAAAAATGTAAAAACAAAACAAATCACGCTATTTATAGACATTCTGTAAAGTTTGGAAAGCTATTTGCAAGTTTAGATAAGGAATGATCATTAAATAAGTTAGGATTAGTAGTTTGACTCCCACTATTTATTTTTTATTCCTAACAGCTATTACATTTTTTAGTCTTTCCCCCCTTCAAGAAATTAGCTATTCCTTTCCCTCCCCCTAGTAAATAGGTTTATTCCTTTAAGCTATCAAATCTTTTAACCATGAAGCTTCGAACATTATTTATTTATATGATTTTGCTTAGTCCCAGTATCGCTTTTAGTCAATATTTGGAAGCGGGTATTTCAGGTGGCTTTTCTCAATATTTTGGAGATTTGCAATATGGATATGAGGCAAGAGAAAACAATGCTACATTTGGTATCTTTGCTCGTTATAATCTAAAACGACAAGTGGCCTTGAAAGCTCATTTTTCTCAAGCTACCTTGTCTGGTACAGATGCTACTCAACGGCAAACCAACTCTTTTGAATCGAATAGAAACCTGAGCTTTCAATCTAAATTATACGAACTGGCCATTCAAGGAGAATGGAATATCACTAAATTTGATATTAGAGATGACCAAGTCACCGCACCTTATTTATTTGCAGGAATAGCGGGGATTTATAATAATCCTCGTGCAGAATTGGATGGAAAATGGTATGACTTACAATCTATGGGGACTGAAGGGCAAACCTTAGAGGGAGGAAAAAAATATAGCAAGGTTAATGTGGCTTTCCCTGTTGGAGTAGGTTTAAAAGTAAGTTTAAGTGAACGTATAAACATTGGCTTTGAATTCGGTTTGCGATTGACAACTAGTGATTATCTAGATGATGTGAGTGGAACTTATCCTAACTTAGCCTTATTAGAAGAGCTAAATCCTATTGCTAGTCAATTATCATTTCGTAGCCCCGAAATCTTACCACAACTAGCTGGAAACCCAGTCGGAAAGCCTAGAGGCAATCCTAATGATAAGGATGGTTATTTTATTGGAAATATTACCTTTTCTTTTAATCTTGTCGAAGGATATGACCTTGAATTTGATGAGCGACTTAGAAAATTCTCTCCTAACTATAAGCCCAAAGCACCAAAGATGCCTAGTTTAAAAAGTTCTAAACGAGAATTGAGAAAGGAAGAAAAAATTAGAGATAAAGCTAGGTCCGATAGATTTGGTGCAGATGCTAAGAAAAAGAAGAAAAAATAGGTAGTAGTGGTTAGTGGTGAGTGGTAAATATACCACTAACCACTAATTATTCAAAACCATATCCTCTATAGGTAATTTTACAAAGAAAGTAGTGCCTACATCTTTTTCCGTTTCAAAATATATCTTGCCGCTAACGGATTCGATGATGTTTTTAGAAATCGCTAATCCTAATCCCGTTCCAGAATTTTTTGTCGTAAAATTAGGTACAAAAACTCTTTTCTTCATTTCGTCTGGAATACCTACACCGTTGTCTTTTACTTTAATGACAGCCATCTCCTCTTCTTTATCCAAAGACACTTCAATCTTTCCTTTTCTACTATCTGGAATCGCTTCTACGGCATTTTTAATCATATTATTAAGTACGCGCATCAAATGATTCTTATCTGCGAATACGTAAAATTGCTCGTCTGCTAAATGCAATAAAATATCTGTGTTTTCGCTCTCTTTAAATAAATCATGAACCGATTCCACCAAATCATTTAATTTGATTTGTTGATTATTGGCTCTTGGCATTTTGGCAAAATTTGAAAACTCATCGGCAATTTGTGCCAAAGCATCTATTTGCTCAATTAACGTAACCGAAACCCTTTTTAATAAAGGTTCAATATTTTCAGGATTAGACCTAAAGGCATGCTGTAAATATTGAATACTTAATTTCATTGGTGTCAACGGATTTTTGATTTCATGTGCTACTTGCTTTGCCATCTCTCTCCATGCGCCTTCCCTTTCTGACCTTGCTAATAATTTTGCCGATTGGTCTAATTTAACAATCATTCTATTATATTCCGTCACCAAAGCGCCGATTTCATCATTGGTTCGCCATTGAAGCGGTTCATTCGATATGCCTAATTTTAGTTCTTTTAGATTTTCTCCAATGGTGGTTATTGGTCGAGTAATGGTATTAGCTACCCAAACTGATATTAATCCCGCTAGAATTAGCATGAATACATAAACGTTGACCAGATTTCCCATGAAATTAAGGACATCATCCTGCAATGTTCGTTCTTGATTGGAATAAGGTACGCCGATGTAGGCGATTTTTTGCCCCTTTGAATCTTCTATTTTAGCAAAGACAGAGGTATACGTTTCTGTACTAATGGATTCAATAATTGGGTCAGACCTTGATTTATTAGTTCTTTTTAATACTTCAAAAGCATAGGCATTTATTTTGGGCGGTAAAATGCCTCTTTTGAAAATGTCTATTTCAGAAGATTGGATTAACTGACCATCTAAGTCGTATAAATTAAAATCTATTCGCTCGGCTAATGCTAAATCAGGTACATAATGACTCAATAAAGACAAAGAATCTTTGGCTTGATGTAAATATTGTTGAGAGGCTGTTTGTACCCCTGATACTTTTCTATTAAGTCGACCTGTATTATAACTTTGGTACGAATCTGTTAAAAACCAAAAAGAAACGACGGCGATAATGATAAATGAGGCTAGGGTCAATAAAATAGTGGAGAACTGAATTCTATTTTTTAGAGATGGTTTATTCCAAAACTTAAAATTCAGATTATCAGGTAAAATACCAATTTTAGAATTTAAAACAGCAATTAGAACAACCATCAATGCTAAGAAAATGAAAATAAAAGAAAACAATGAAACTGGATGAAACCGATTATTCCTTTCTTTACTTAAGAAGATGAATTCGTTTTCAGCGGCTCTATACATAAAGTATACTAAGTCTTTTTTATTTTTTATGACATATTCTTTTATGGCTGGTTTTTCTTCCTGCGTGAAAGGAGGTTCTTCTGGTGAAATTCCTTCTTCAACTATTGGTTTCCCGTTTTTGGTGATTAAATAATTATATTTTTCTAAATCTACTAATCCTTTGAATTCGTGCTGCGATAATAAATTGGTATATACTTTTGAACGTTTTCTAGCCGCTTTTTTGAATTGAATAAATACTTGAGATACTGATTCTCCATTAAAGTTTTTAGCTAATAAATAAATGTTATGTCCAGTAGAATCATTGGTTAAATATAGATTTTCAGTTGATTTGATGGGAACAGCATTAGTAATCATTCCGTTCCAATCGGCTAAGTTAATTGTTGTTGGATTAGTTTTATTTGGATTGCCTAAATTATCATAACTATGCAGGTTGTAATCATAATTGGTATAAAGATAATTTTGGCTAAAGTTGAGTGTAGCTAATAAGTCTGTTATATTTTTTGCTTGTTTGTTACTGCTTACGCTCTTTAAATTATTTCGGTCTATAGCTTTTTCTAATGCTTGAATCGAGTTGACAGCCATAGAATCCTTTTCTTCGGCTAGTTTTTTTGCTATAGAAATTTGTTGATTTAGTTCTTTATCTAAATTATACTTATACAATAGACTGGAGGAAAAACCTGCAAATAAAATTACCCATAGGGACAGCCATATTAACCCCGGATTCGGAATATCAATAAATAAATCATAAGAAATAACAAATATAAAGGCCAATAAAACGGTGACATAAATTGGTATTTGTAAATCAATAAAAATTACAATTGGTAAAGCCAATAAAATGGCAAGCCCTAAAGCTAATAAACGTTTTGTCCGATTTAGATTTAATTTATGTATCGTTATCATCATTCGATGACTAAATACGAATTGGGTAAAGAGCAGTAAGATAATGCCAAATACGGAGATAACGCTATATTGGTCAAGACTAAATACATTTTTGAAATCAAAATCTATTCCTGAGTTTAGGACCAAACTTTTTAATACACTAATCAACAATAAAAGGGCTAATAATACCGAAAGGTAATTCATTGTTGTCAAAAAGAAACGTGTCTCTGGCGTGAAATTAACACTGAAATCTTTATCTTTTGATTCTCTGTGAATGAATACCACTACCCACAATAACAAAACTATATTTATCAATAAATCACCTACCGATATATGGGGATTGTCAAACGAGCGTTCAAAAACTTGAAAATCTTCGAATTTTGACGTCCAATCTAAACTTATGTACCGTAACCCAAATACAACAATTAACAAAAAAGCAGGCCCTATCCAAGGCTTGTTATTTTTTATGATAGCTTTCGCTATTTTATTGATAATTAATCCTAAAAGGAGAAAGGCTAAAAAATAAAAAAGCATGACCCATCTCAATATCTTTTTGTCTTTGAAAGGTTTGGTTGCATCTAAGTAAAAAAGAGCATCCTTGGTGTTTGAATTTATTGGGAATGCTGTTTCTCGACTTATTACTTCTACTACCTCCGGTATATTTTCGTTTTTAGCTGTCTCAAAATAAGATGGAAGATGGGTTAAACTTTCATTATAAGCCCATTTTATAGGGATTAGAGAAACGGCATAAGCTGATGAATTTCCTAAGGATGGAAGTTGATTTTTTTGAATGACAAAATACCCGTTTGAAAGCTTTTTAAGGATTGGCTCTGTGTAATTATTAAGTTCTTGGAGCAAGTTACTGTCAGGGAAGGCACTCGTATTATTAGACCAAAATAATAAGGAATCTTGCTGGTAAAAACAGATATTAAAAGTTTCTTTTGATAGAGATTGGATGGTACTTAGGTCCGCCTCTTTGCCTTCGATTATTGAATTTATAAACGATTCATCGTTTAATGCTAAGGCAATCTTTTGTTCGTTTGCTTGTAAATTTTGTGTTAGGATAGTAGCATATTGTGACATCCGTTCATCTGTGTCACAAATGGTTTCTAAACTCTTCGCTAGCAAAAAGAAAACAATGGTTCCTATTAGGAGGTAGTAAAATCGGTTATTGAATTTCATTGAAAATCGCCCTTTTTACAAAATTAAAGAAATAATTTTTTAAATATGTATTTCCTTGCTTTTAAATGAGTTTTAATGCTTATCCGACTAAATAGCCAAGTCTAAATGCTAATATTTTTAAAAAGCACAAATATTAAACCAATTATTGCAGAGGCTATAATTATTCTTTCATTCCTCCATTTAAATATTGCGGAGTAAATCGCTATGATTGCTTAACTTTAAAATCTTTATTGTTTAAACTAGTTGTGGAGTGCTATGTTTCCATGTTTAATTAGAGGGCTTTCCTTTATCAGGAATAATCTTCTATTTCGATCACTAGGTTAAAATGCACTCAGGGCTGAAAAAATGAAAATTTACCATTTAGAATTTTTATTTTACCAAGAAGAATAAGGAAAAGTGTTTTGCATTTATAAAATTTTAGCCATACTCTTACTTATTGCCTGTACTTTTGAATTTTATATTCGTATTTTTAAATTTTACAATTCTCTAATTGCTCCCCATACTAATTATTTTGTTGAGTTCCGAAAATTTTGATTGAATGACTTGTCCTGTTTGTAATCATGAATCTATTCCTTCTCTGGCAACCGTTTGTCCTAGTTGTTCTAGTAATTTAGTTGGTCTAAAATTGCTAAATACGTTGGAGGAGCAATACGTAGATTTAGTAAAGGATAAAATGGAAATGGCGGGAAGTCATTTTCATGAGAACAAAGTTTATGAACAACGGCTTGCGCGAAAAAAAAAGTGGAACTTACTATTATGGATGCTTTTGCTGGCTTTACCTCTAGGCTATTACTTTTGTGGACCCCAAAAGATTAAAAAAGAAACTGCTCCAACTGTTTTGCAAAATGATTCGTTAGAAATTTATAAAAATAGGGTTGCTGAAAATGAAATTGAAATTATGGCCTTAAATCGCCAACTGAGAGCCATCGAAAGCACAATGGATGTCAGAGAAATAAAGTACAAAGTTAAAGAGGGTGATTTATTATATGATTTAGGGATATTATTTTATAACGATACTGCTGCTTGGTATCAGATTGCTTTGGACAATAAAATTTATGATGTTAGAGGTTTGCCAAAAGGAGATACGATATCTATTAAATTTAGAGATTAATAATTCAAGAATCAAGTTCAACTAGCTATGATTAAGGAGTTTCAAAAGTTAAAAAAACAATTAGTTCTATCATTGAAAGAAACACAGGAGCATAAACAATTGCTCGATAAAACGACGGCCCAATTTGATATTGAGAAAATAGAGATGTTTAAAAAATTGATTCATGCATTATCTGTTCTGAATAAACAAATAGCTTTAGCTAAGAAATTACCCAATATAGATAGTCGGACTAATAATTTATTGCTTGAAATTTATGAAAATCATCACAGGGATATAGAGAAAATTTTGACTAATGCAGGAGTGACTATGCTTTCAGATAACCCTCTAGATACTTTAAATTCAGAAGAATCTCCTGTCAAAGGAAATTCTTCTAATAGTTTAGTGCTAAAACGCTATTTTTATCAAAATATACCCCTTAATTAAAGATGTTTGATAGGAGACTAAAGTGATGGTTTATTTATAATTATTGAAAATTTACATTGGTTTATATAATTATATTTTGGCTTGAAAATCAACGTGATAACGTATTTTTTTTTGTACTTATTTGTTTAAAATATCGTTTTGTCACCATCGTATTGACGTTGCTCACCTTTGTAGAAAACTGATCACTTTTTTTCCTAATAAAGTGGTATCATTGTGTTATTCTCAAGTCCTATTACCTACAAAAGGAAACCTATATTTTAATAAAATAATTTAGTGATACCTAATTTTTTTGATTTAATGATGATCAAAAAGATAGGGAATTATTGTTTATAGGTTACAAAAATGAGTTTATCATTATGCATGGAAAGGTTTTATATTTAGAGGGGACCACAGCAATATCTGATGATGTGAAATTAGTTTTAGAGGAATTAAATTACTCCGTTTTTTTAGCAGATAATGTTTCAGAAGCAGAACGTCTACTTAAAAGAAACGCCATTGATTTGATTATTTTAGATCTTGGTCATAATGATTATGAGGTGATTATTAACTTTGTGGATGCTATCAAATCTAGAGATTTACCACTTATCTTTTTGGCTGGTAATAATACTCGGAGGATTTATGAAGAAGTAAAGCAAGCAAATATAATGGCCTATTTGGTATCACCAATAGATTTACTGACACTTCGTAGTGTTGCGGATTACGCCTTAAAGAATAGCCATAGAGCGGATAGAAATAAAGGGACGTCTAATAAATATCTTGACGATACACTTTTTATTAAAGTAAACCAGCTTTTGCAGCGAGTAAATATTAATGATATTTCTCATATTAAATCTGAAGGTAATTATTGCTTGATTTTTACGCATGAAAAGAAATATGCTATCAAATTATCTATGGTTCGATTATATAAAACCCTCTCGGATAAAGGCTTTCTACAGGTTCATAAGAGTTATTTAGCCAAATTAAATAAAATAGATAATATCGATATATCCGGAAATGAAGTAATCCTTGGAAACATAAGAATTCCCTTAGGAAGAAAATATAAACAAGAATTATTAGCTTATCTGAACTTATTATAGTTGATTAATTTTTAATATATAACAAATTGTCAACTAGCGCCTTAAAGGAATACTTGTTTTTTTTATGCAATACATAATATTTGTTTTGTAAAATACTCTTTTGCTGCTCAATTATTCTAAGCCTTGATTGTGATACCTAATTCCATTACTTTTGTATTGTATCTACGAAATTATCAATGGATATTTTGGCATTAGTTCCTACTTTACAATTACCCATCCACATATCTATCAACTAAAAAACAACAACTCAATTTTCAGTTAATCCTAACAAGTTCATTTCTTATGTACTTGAGCTAGATTGCGCCTTGGTTCTTGTAAGTAATTTCTTTTGCCTATATTTTGATACCCCGATAGATAATGTTTTTTCATTTGGTAACCACTACTTTAAGCAAGTAATTTTACACTTATATTTTTGGTGCCGAAATTTAAGATTTTTATAACCCCAAAGACTTCATTTAAATTGTCTATCAAAAAAACGCAAAAAAGGAATTTACATGAGACAACTTAAGATTACTAAGTCTATTACTAATCGTGAGAGTCAATCATTAGAGAAATACTTGCAAGAAATCGGGAAAGTTGATTTGTTGACACCCGAGGAAGAAGTAGAACTCGCCAAAAGAATTAAATCTGGAGACCAAGCTGCCCTTGAAAAACTGACCAAAGCTAATTTGAGATTCGTCGTCTCAGTGGCTAAACAATATCAAAATCAGGGACTTTCACTCAGTGATTTAATTAATGAAGGAAACTTGGGCCTCATTAAGGCGGCTCAAAGATTTGATGAGACCAGAGGATTTAAATTTATTTCTTATGCTGTCTGGTGGATTAGACAATCCATTTTACAAGCCCTCGCAGAGCAATCTAGAATCGTTCGTTTACCACTCAATAAAGTGGGCTCCCTTAACAAAATTAATAAAGCATTTTCTGAATTAGAACAGGCTTTCGAAAGAGAGCCTTCCGCGGAAGAATTAGCAGAGCAATTAGAGATTCCTACTGAAGAGGTAGAGACTACTTTAGGCGTCGCTGCTCGACACGTGTCCATGGATGCGCCTTTCGTAACTGGGGAAGATAATTCTTTATTAGATGTTTTAGAAAATGGAACTACTGGTAATACGGATAATGAACTGGAATACAAGCAATCTCTCCGAAAGGAAATTGAACGCTCTTTAAGTACTTTAACGGAAAGACAATGCGATGTCATTAAATTATACTTCGGTATTGGCGTCGAACATCCAATGTCTCTAGAAGATATTGGAGATAAATTTGGCTTAACCAGAGAAAGAGTACGTCAAATTAAAGATAAAGCTATCAATAAATTGAGGTCTGCTTCTAGAAGTAAATTATTGCGTCATTATTTAGGCGCTTAGTATAGTTGAAAAACTGCCTATCAATCGGCGAATTTTTAACTTAAAAGGGCAATTGCTATTAA